>NZ_JASPJI010000003.1:0-141606 GCF_030232285.1 Corynebacterium sp. MSK047
TATTTCGTTCGGCGGGTTTGCTTCACTACTTCTCCTGGTCGAAAGTGGTGATGCATTCACCGCCTGAACCTACCGGGACATTTTTGTCATAAACGTAGTCAGTAACTCGCATTGAGGACTAAGTAGTAAATGGTGCCGACCCGGTGGCACGCCGACCGGACACGCTTTTTGACTATTCGCCCTTGATGCCTGGCAACGATCGCCCAAGCAACAGGAAAGGGGCTCCAACCGAACGGTTGGAGCCCCTTAGCGTTCACACGCTAACTGGTGAAGACCAGTCAATGAGACCTACTTGAGAGCCTCTTCCAGCAGAGCCTTCTCCTCAATCTGGTGTACCTTAGCCACACCAGTTGCGGTGGAGGACTGTGCACGGCGGGAAACGCGGGTCAGCTTCGGCATATCCGGCAGAACCTCTGGGAGGTTCAGTGCCAGGAACGGCCATGGACCCTGGTTAGCCGGCTCATCCTGAACCCAGCGGACTTCCTCAAGATCCGGGTAGGACTCGAAGATGTCGCGGAGGCGGTTGTGCGGCAGCGGGTGCAGCATCTCCAGGCGAGCGATTGCAAGATCGTCGCGCTTGTCCTTCTTGCGCTTCTTCTCCAGCTCCCAGTAGATCTTGCCGGAGCAGAGCAGCAGGGTCTTGATGCCGGACTTGTCCTTGGACTCGAAGTTCGGGTCATCGATGACCGAGCGGAACTTGTTCGGGTTGGTGAAGTCCTCGACAGCAGACGCTGCCATCTTGTTGCGCAGCATTGACTTCGGCGAGAACACAACCAGCGGACGGTGCAGGTCGGACAGGACGTGGCGACGCAGCAGGTGGAAGTAGTTAGCCGGCTCGGACGGCTGAGCAACGGTGTAGGAGCCCTCGGCTGCGAGCTGCAGGAAGCGCTCGATACGTGCCGAAGAGTGGTCCGGGCCCATGCCCTCGTAGCCGTGCGGCAGCAGCAGGATCAGCTTGGAGGTCTGACCCCACTTGGCCTCGCCGGAGGAAACGTACTGGTCAATGGTGGTCTGAGCGCCGTTGGCGAAGTCACCGAACTGTGCTTCCCAGAACACTGCTGCGTCCGGGTTACCCAGGGTGTAGCCGTACTCGAAGCCCATGCCTGCGTACTCGGTCAGAGCCGAGTTGTAGATCATGAAGCGACCACCGTTCTTGGACTTACCGTAGGCGTCGATTGGGTTGTATTCCGAACCGTCCTCGGAGTCAATCAGAACTGCGTGGCGAGAGGTAAAGGTACCGCGGCGGACATCCTCACCTGCGAAGCGGACGTCGATGCCAGCACCGGTGAAGGAGCCGATTGCCAGCAGCTCGGCCATACCCCAGTCGATGCCACCTTCCTGAGTCATCTCCGCGCGCTTCTTAGCGACCGGCGCAACACGCGGGTGAATCTTGAAGCCCTCAGGGAGGTTGACGTAAGACTGACCAATCTCGACGATTTCAGCCTTCTCGATACCGGTCTTGAGGCCATGCGGCAGCGGCTGAGAACCGGCGATACCGGTCTGCTCGCCCGGCTTTGCGTCCTGAGCTGCGCGGACCTCGTTGAAGACAGCTTCCATCTGGTCATGGAAGTCTCGGCGTACTGCTTCGTACTCTTCCTCGGAAATATCACCGCGACCGATGAGGTCCTCGGTGTACTGAGCGCGAACGCTTTCCTTCTCGTCGATGATCTTGTACATCATCGGCTGAGTCATGGACGGGTCATCGGCCTCGTTGTGGCCGCGCTTGCGGTAGCAGACCAGGTCGATGAAGACGTCCTTGCCATAGCGGTTACGGTACTCAACAGCCAGCTGGCCGACCCAGACGACAGCCTCCGGGTCGTCACCGTTGACGTGGAAGACCGGGCAGCCGTATGCCTTGGCAATGTCGGTTGCGTAGTAGGAGGAGCGACCGGAGTCCGGCGAAGTGGTGAAGCCGATCTGGTTGTTCACCACGATGTGGACGGTACCGCCGACCTTGTAACCACGCAGGGACATGAGGTTCAGGGTCTCCTGGACAATGCCCAGGCCGGCGAAGGAAGCATCACCGTGCAGCAGCAGCGGCATGACGGAGTATCCCTCTTCGCCCTTGTTGATCTTGTCCTGGCGTGCACGAGCAAGACCCTCAACGACCGGGTTAACGGCCTCGAGGTGGGACGGGTTCGCAGTCAGAGTGACGTCAATCTCACCCTCGCCGAACATCTGGATGTGACGGCCAGTAGTACCCAGGTGGTACTTGACGTCACCAGAACCGCCGACCTGTGCCGGGTCGATGTTGCCCTCGAACTCGGTGAAGATCTGGCGCAGTGGCTTGCCGACGATGTTTGCGAGCACATTCAAGCGACCGCGGTGTGGCATACCGATGACGACCTCATCCAGACCAGCACCAGCAGCGGTGTCGATGGCGGAGTCCATCAGCGGAATCAGCGACTCTGCGCCCTCAAGGGAGAAGCGCTTCTGACCGACGTACTTGGTCTGCAGGAAGTTCTCGAAGGCCTCAGCGGCGTTCAGCTTCTGCAGGATGTACTTCTGCTCAGCGTGGGACGGCTTTGGCTGGCCGCCCTCAATGCGCTCTTCCAGCCACTCGCGCTCTTCGCGGTCGAGGATGTGAGCGTACTCGGAACCGACCTTGAGACAGTATGCGTTGCGTAGGCGAGAGAGGACCTCGCGCAGCGTCATCGTCTCCTTGCCACCGAAACCACCGACGTTGAAGGTACGGTCCAAATCCCACAGGGTCAGACCGTGCTCCTGGATATCCAGGTCGGCGTGGTTCGGAGCAGCAGTATTCGGCTGGTCGTAACGCAGCGGATCGATGTCAGCCAGCAAGTGACCGCGAGAGCGGTAGGCCTCAATCAGACGCATAACGCGAGTGTTCTTGTCGATACCCGTGTTTGGCAGGTCCTGTGCCCAACGAATTGGGGTGTAAGGAACGTGCATGGTCTCGAAGATGTGGTCCCAGAACTTGTCGTCGACGAGCAGGTTGCTCATCGTACGCAGGAACTCACCGGACTCTGCACCCTGGATAATGCGGTGATCGTACGTAGAGGTGATGGTCACCAGCTTGCCGATGCCCATCTCTGCCAGACGGTCCGCGGAAGCGCCGGCGAACTCAGCCGGGTAATCCATGGAACCGACACCGATAATCGCGCCCTGGCCCTTGGTCAGGCGCGGGACGGAGTGGCGAGTGCCGATACCGCCCGGGTTAGTCAGGGAAATGGTGACACCCTGGAAGTCCTTACCGGTCAGCTTGCCGTGGCGAGCACGAACGACGATGTCCTCGTAAGCGTCGACGAACTGCTTGAAGGTCAGGGTCTCACATTCGCGGATAGCGGCAACTACGAGCGAACGAGAGCCGTCCTTAGCTGGCATGTCAATGGCGAGGCCGAGGTTAATGTGCTCCGGGGTAACCAGAACTGGCTTGCCGTCAACAACCTTGTAGTTGTTGTTCATGTCCGGGTGGAGCATGACGGCCTTCACCATGGCGTAACCAATGATGTGAGTGAAGGAGATCTTGCCGCCGCGGGCGCGTGCCAGATGATTGTTAACCAGGGTGCGGTTTTCAAACATCAGACGTGCCGACATATCGCGAACCGACGTTGCAGTCGGCATCTCCAGGGAGACATCCATGTTCTTAGCGATAGCCCGTGCGACGCCCTTCAGAGGCTCCTCGCCGGATTCAACAGCCGAAACCTTGGCTGCTGCATCCATCGGGGACTTCTTCGGCTTCGGAGACGCCGGCTTGTTCGGGGTCTTAGTTGGTTCGACCCCCTTGGATTCACGACGTCCGGTTGCCTTAGCTTCCTCCTTCGTGGCTGCTGCGGGCTTTGCCATATCGGAAAGGTCCTCGCCCTTGTGGGACGGAGTGTGGGTTGCGAAGAATTCGCGCCATTCCTGACCCACAGATTGTGGATCCTTCTGGAATTGCTGGTACATCTCGTCGACCAGCCATTCGTTCTGGCCGAAGCTCATGTCGCTGCTCACGGCAGGTACTCGCCTCTTTTCGTCTTAGTTTTACTAACTCACGTTTATTCTAATTAGCGCAAGCGTCAAAGTGTCATTCAAGGATAACGAAAATTCTGAATTACTACACCGTCGCGCTCCCCATATGGTACTTGCTCCAGAGCTCTGCGTATTGGCCACCCGCCGCTAGAAGCTCATCATGGGAGCCGTCCTCGACAATACGCCCGTGGTCAAGTACCAAAATCCGGTTGGCCCGAGCCGCCGTAGCCAGGCGGTGGGCCACAATAATTGCCGAGCGTTGACGCGACGCACGGTCAGTGGCTTCAAGGATTGCCGACTCTGTTGCAGGGTCGAGTGTCGCGGTGGCTTCGTCGAGAAGCAGCAGTTCAGGATGCATCATTTCGGCACGAGCGAGTGCGATGAGCTGACGCTGTCCGGATGAGAGCCCTCGGCCATCTGGGCCGACGGGGTGGTGGAAGCCACCGGGCAGGCTGGCAATGGTGCTGAGGGCACCGACGTTTTTCGCGGCCTGCTGAATTTCAGCACGACTGCTGTCTGGCAAACCGTAGGAAATATTTGTTGCTACTGTCCCCGAAAACAGGTGTGATTCTTGGGGGACATAGCCGAGGGTGCGTCGCCAATCGTTAAGAGGGAAGTCGCGGATGTCAGTTTCGGAGGCTCGCACCACGCCGCCAACTGGGTCGTAGAAACGGGCAAACAACTTAATGATTGTTGATTTTCCGGCGCCGGTGGATCCGACAATTGCGACTGTTTCTCCGGCAGGAATCTGCAAATCGAGAGCATCGAGAACCTGCGGGCGTTCGTGCTCAGAGTCGGCGGCGGGGTAGGAGAAGGTCACCTTGTCTAAGCGCAGGTCGCCAGCAGCTGCGCGGGACGCGCCGTCAGTAGTGCCGTGATCTGGCATGGGGGCGGTCTGTAGGAGGTCACTAATGCGATTGAGGCCGACCTTCGCCTGCTGGTAGCCGTCGAAAACATGGGAAAGCTGTTGAATCGGGCCAAAGAGCATCCCCAGGTACAGCGTGAAGGCGACGAGTACGCCGGGCGTCGTGGTTCCCGAAGCAACCTGTTGGGCGCCGACAGCCAATACCGCGGCTGTAGCCAACTCAGAGACGAAGTTGATGCCGGGGAAGAATAGAGCCACGGCCAGCTGCGCTCGCTGACGAATTGCGCGGTATTTATCGGATTCCTCGGTAAAGGAAGATTCGATATCGGCGACGCGGTGGTACATCTGAATCTCGCGAAGCCCACCAATGGTCTCCTGAAAATCAGCGTTGACTGAGGAGAGCTGCTCGCGTGCAGCCTTGTATAGGCGCGAGGAGATTCGGCGGAATACCAGGGTGGCCACCACAATGATGGGAAGCGACGCCAACGCCACCGCGGCGAGTGACACCTGTGTGGCAAGCAACAGCGCCGTGACACCGAGCAGAGTAAACGCGGCGATAGCCCCTTCTGCCAGTCCCGTTTGCAGGAACGAGGAAAGCGCGTCGATGTCGGTTGTCATCCTGGTCATGATGACGCCCGAGCGATTGGCCTCGAAGTAGTTAATGCCAAGCGACTGCAGGTGACGGTAGCAGCGCACACGCAGGGCATAGAGCAGCCGCTCACCAGTGCGCGCAGTAATAACAGCATTTGTGGCTACGGCAAGCCAACTGATGAGGACCGTCGCCAAGCCACCTGCGGCGCAGGCCCACAGCACGGCCTCATTGTGCTCACTGATGCCGTGGTCAATGGCGTAGCGCACGAGCATGGGGAACGCCAGATCGGCAACGGCAATGAGGGCGAGCAGCGCAATGACACTTATAAATAGGCCGCGGACATAGGAGAGCAGCCGGCGCAGAGAAAAAAGCTCGGAGTTGTCGAGTGCCGCAGCGGGCACACGCGGTTTTTCGGTAGCGGGTGGGAGGTTTCGCACACGCTCGAGAAGCTCAGGCGTCGCAGGAGCATTGGCGAGAGCCGCCCCCATGCCACCACGACCGCCGCCGCGGCCACCGGGACCACCGGGACCACCTGGACCTCCTCCGGCTCGGCCTACCCCGCGGCTCATTTGAGAAGTGGCCCCTCTGGGAAGCCGCGAAGTAATGTCTGAAGTGGAGTCGTCAGGGGTTGGTGCGGATTCGTCGGGCCAGAGCTCCTCGGGGCTGGGGTCCTCACTGTCGATGGGGTCGAGAACGAGGTTTTCGATTTCGGGGTAGGCGCTCAGGTCGATGTCCATCAGCTCGGTGAAGCGCGGATGAGAAGTAATCAGTTCGGCCTTGGTTCCAATGCCGGTGATGGCACCATCTTCGAAAATGGCGATGTGGTCCGCCTGTTCGAGAGTGGAAGATCGATGCGCAACAATGACAATTGTCGTATCCGCCAGCTGTGAGGTCAGCGCGTTGAAGATTTCCAACTCTGTTACAGCATCGATTGCGGAGGTTGCGTCATCGAGAACCAAAACTCGAGGACGGGCAAGAAATGCCCGTGCTAACGCGACGCGTTGAGCTTGTCCGCCGGAGAGATTATGCCCCCGCTCGCCGATGGCTGTGTCCCACCCCTGAGGCAGGTCGTCGACGAAGTTGACCTGGGCGGCGGTCGCTGCGGCGTTAATCTCTTCCTGGGATGCCGCGGGGTTGGCGAATGCGATGTTCTCACGTAACGTGCCCGCAAATAGATAAGGAGTGTCCGGAACGACAGTAATAGCGTCATATACGTCGCTGGAAAGAATGCGTGCGGTATCTGTGGATGTGCCGTGGCTGGGCGCATCGATAGTGATAGTTCCCGAATCCGGCAGATAGTGACGGCCGAGTAGTTCTGTGGCGATAGTCTTTCCGGACCCCGGTGGGCCAATCAGCGCTAAGGTCGCACCTGGCGCGACGGAGAATGAGACATCGTCGATAAGCGTGTGTCCGCCACGGCTGTGAGTGACGTGGTTGAAGCTGATGCCAACAGGGCCGTCGGGGAGAGGAAGCGCGTCGGTGGGTTCGGGGTTGTCTGGTCGTGCGTCGATTACATCGGAAATGCGGTCGATGCTTGCCGACGTCAGCTGTATCGAGATGACCATGTTGGAGACCAGACGCGACAGGGCAGTCAGGCTGGTGAGATACGTGGCAAAAGCTACGAACGTGCCTAGAGTGATGTGCCCGTTAATCGCGAGCCAGCCACCGACCGCGATATTTCCGACGAGGGAGAGTTGAGGCAACGACTGCAGCGCCGGTTGGAATCGAGCGCTGAGTTTCGCCGCTCGCAGCCGGAGGGAATAGAGCAGCGACGAGTTACGCTCCATCTTCGCAACTTCGTTGTCACCTTGCGCAAACGCCTTGACAACGCGGATGCCGGAAACGGTTTCCTCGACTTGTCCGGCAATCTCGCCTGCTTGATGTTGGGCAGCCCAGGTTGCGGCATGGAGTTTGTCACGCGAATTCACTGCAATGTAGACAATCGCTGGCACCACGGCGAGGCCGACCAGTGTCAGGGGCAGCGAAAGGGCGAGCATGATGCCGATAGTGATGAACAGCTTGACGACGGATCCCAGCGTCAACGGCAACATCGCCAGTAGTCCGGACACTGCCTGGAGGTCGGAAATTGACCGCGATACAACCTGGCCAGTGTTGACTCGGTCTTGTGCCGGACCATCGAGGTTTTGTAGGGAGCGAAGGATCTTTAGTCGCAGGTCGTGCTGAACATCAATGGAGAGTTTGCCGGAGAAGAATCTGCGCCCCACCTGGGCGACGAAGCGTACTAACGCGATGGCCAGAAAGACGGAAATGACTGCCTGCAGGGGAGCTAGGGAAGGCAGTAGGCGCGCGGGGACACCGCCATCGGAAGAGCCCGTTGCCACATCAATGGCATCTCTAGTGAGAAGCGGAAGTACGGACTCCAGTCCGACAACGATTAGCGCTGCAACAACGACACCATAGAGCGGTAGTGGCCTGTGAAGAGACTGTTTCCACAAGAACTTCATGGGAGAGGTTCTGCGGGATTTGCTCTGGGTCATGGTGGGTACCGCTCTTCCATTGAAAAACGTCGCTGAAGGGTAATCGGAGTAAGAGGAACTACTTATTCTTCTCTTTCTTCGGCCACTTCAGTGCCGAGGGAATAGAGAACCTCGATGACTTTGAGTCCTTCTTCGAGTCCTCAGAGGTGTTGGATTTAGCCGGTAGCTTTCGTTCAAAGTCCGACCAATCCTGGGGAAGTGGGCCCAGAGATGCGCGAGTGGAGCTGATAAGAATGCCACCGAGCTTGCGGTTTGCGGAGGCCCCAACCACGGCGCCAATTCCGAATGGCAAAATCTTACCGATGATGGCCAGACGAGCGTTCTTCATCAAGCGCTTGCGTGCCTCGCGAATCAGCAGGCGGTTTGCTGCACCCAGCTGCGGAACGCCAAGCCGTGGCAGTAGAGAGTTCACGGAGGTTTTCGTCTGCTTCCGCAGTGATTCTTCGCCAAGCAGAGAAGCCATAATAGCTGTTCCCTCAGAACCACTCATGGCCGCAAGAATCAACGTGCGACGGCGTTGTGGATCGGTGATATCAATATTGCGCAGAGTTGCTGAGGCCAGTGTGTACCAGGCCGATGCTTCCAGGAACAGCAGTGATTCACCGGTAACTGCAGCTAGGCCCGTGATCATGCCGACGCCGGGAAGAACCGCGCTGCCGCCGGCAGCACCACCGGTGCCGGTGACCAGGTTGAGGTAGTGGGCATCAATACGTTCCTGCACTTGCGCCGGAGTTTCATCTTTTTTGCGCTTGTGCAGGGAACTCACGTAACCGGTGATGGCAGACGACTGCCAGCTCATAGTCTTATCCAGTGTTTGGATAAGAAGGGTTCCCAGTTTTCCGGCATCACGTTCGATGGCTTCGGGAGTTGAGTTCACTGCATCAGTTACTGTGCGAGTTGAATCCTTCTTCGTCTTTTTGAACAAAGTAGTAGACCTCCTAAACGGGTCCGTTGAGAGCCATATGCCCATATAAACACTACTGAGCTGTGGGGAAATTCCGTAGTTGGTGGAAAAATGGGCAGGTGTACGGCGACCACCAAAGTCGATAGATAGGGTGAGACTGGTGAACGATGTCACGCGGGGTGCCGCTTTGCCTCCCGAGTACTCCCAGCTATTGGCGGACTTTCCCCGGTTTTCCGCAGATGTCATTCCTCACGACGGTGCTGCGGATTGGCACCTTTCAACCGAAGCTGTAACTGCCGGAATTGAGGCCGGGAGAAAGCTGTTTCCCATGCCTGAGGTTGCGGGCGATACCCGTTTCCAAGCGCAGTTGTGGTGGTGGTCCATGTGCGGAGCATTGGTGGGGCCATCGCTGGCATGCGTGTTGGTTTCCGATCGAGTTCCAGTGTGGCAGTGGTCTTCTTGGTTCACATTTCTCCGAGATGACTATTGGGTTGGATTTCAAGCTCAACGGTTTGAAAGCATTTCCGCTGAGGATGCGGATGAGCTGAAGGATTCCGGCGAAGCACTGGCTCATTTCTTGGAGCCGTTGGCTCAGATCGTTGGAGAAGTCGGGGAAATCAAGCCTGCACCTCTTTGGGCCGTGGCTGCCGATGCCGTAGCTAACGCCGCAATATCCGCCGGTAATGAGCTGATGGAGCCCTGGCGCGGAGCGCTTATTGGCAAACATGTCGTTGAGGGAATACAGCGAGTACATCGGGTTCCTCTTCCTCGTTTCATGGATTCCTGTGGAGGCGAGGTGCGCCCCTGGGACGAAGCCGCCGCGGAATCGGGAGAAGAACCGGACTTCGATGTAGTTACTCACCTGGAGAGAGCTACTTGCTGCATGATTTATCACAGCCCAGACGCCGATCTGTGTGTCTCGTGTCCGAAACGTTCGCGTGAGGAACGTCATCAACTCTGGGCACGCTACTGAGCGCTCTGTTTTCGAGAATCGACAGCTGGCGGCCTGCCCCTCAACCGGCCGCGTTGGCGGCTTTGATGTAGCACGCGCACTGCCGGCGTGATCTTTCGCAGCAATTGCCGGGGGCATGAGCCGCCCCATGATTGCGCGTTTGTCGCTACGATTGGCTGCGGGTAGAGGCCAATTATCTTTCAAGGGAGGATTCCACCCATGAGCTTTTTCGAGCAGATTGCTGCGGCACTGGACCGCGAGGGCATTGAAAGTCGTGTCAACGATGACACCCTCTTCGTTCCCATTACCTCTGACCTGGAGGTTCAGTTCGTCACCATTGATGAGGACATCCCGGCTGCCGAAGTTTACGTAGCCGCTGCCGATGTGGATGATGAGGACGACGAGTTCGAAGCTGTTCTGGTCTCCGCTGTATTCTCCGTCGAAGACGCCGTCGCAGCAGTCGCTCACCATGTAGCTACTGACCAGGTTGTTGGCCTGCTTCGCACTCTGCTCGATGGCGACGATGACCGCATTGCTGACCTGGAGTTTGAACAGGACCCCGAAGAGGCAACTCTGGTTACCTCCGAAGTTGGTACCTCCTCGTTGGTACAGGTTTTGGTAACTGCCCACAACAACGAGCCCAGCGCACACGTCCGCTTCATCTCCCAGGACGCGAACTTGGACGACATCGTCGATCAGGCCATCGCGGAGTTCTGGGACTCGGACACCGAAACGGTTCTCACCGATGATGACCGTCGCAAAATGTTCGCTGACCTCTACTCTGACATCCAGACCTTGCGCAATGAGGTTCTGACACTGGGCACCTTCAAGGACTTTGACAAGCTGATGGATGTCCTTGCGCTCGTGGTGGACCGCGCAGAGGAATGGGAAGATCAGCTGGCACCCGTTGATGACGGGTATGCAGAGTACATCTACTCTGATCACGTTGCCTCCTTGGACGAGGATGATGACGACGAGGACGATGATGACCTCTACGACGATGGCGACTATGACGACGAGGACGACGAAGAAGGCGATGACAGCGAGTAGCCGTACTGCGGCAGTGCGGTGACCAGTGCTAAGCCGCTGATGGGCGAGAAGAAAAGAGCTCGCTAGGACACGGCAGTGGCCGCGCGTCCCTGGTGCCAATCCAGCTATAACGGCGCCCGGGGAGTGCGAGGTCAGTGCCGTTTTCGTGTATCTTGCTGCAGTCCTGCGCTCGATGGAGAGCCTCAGCCACAGCCCGAGTACGTCGGCGGTTTTCTTCCCGCGTCCGATTCGAACCGCCAATTCCGCGGAGGACTACCTCCGATGAGGATTCCACCTTGACGGAAACGGAGTACATGAACATGGGCTCATCCTTCAGGATGAAGTATTCCGCGTGCACGTCGGCAAGCTGAGAGACTAGTGCGCGAGGAAGCGCTATCCGCGACGCTCGGACGGTGACCACAGGCCCGTCGGGAAGCGAGAAGGTGTGATCCAGCGCGCCGGGCGAATGCCTTCGGCCGATGGTTGGGTGGCAGAGGATGGTGCGGATGAGGTCGAGGTCTTCAGAACATTCTGCACGGTAGGTGCCGGATAGCGGGGGAAGGGCGAGGCGGCGATGAATGGGAAACTCGTTTGTTGTACTCATGGCTCACAAGTTATCGAACACCCCGGACTTATTTTTTCGAACGCCTAGAACTCGTGTTCGAAATAAGATTAGTATCAGTGGGCTACCCAAGTGGGGGTAGTCAATTGGCTAGGTGTCTGGTGTTATTGCAGGGACGCGTGGGGTTGTGGAAACGATTCGATAACGACTTTTGTAAAAGCCCAAGAGTCTGAGAAAACACTATTTCCGGGGGTGGGGTGGTGGATTAGTGTGAGTAGTGGCCCTAAAGAAAAACTAAAAATCTGAAAGATTCGTCTCAATGAAGCACGCAAGAAGTCGACTGGCGGTAGCGGCTTTCGCAGCACTTTTGTCCTTGGTGGCCCCGGTCGCTGCACATGCTGTCGTGGTTGGTCCGGGTGACCCGATTCGAACACCCATGGAGGGAAGTCCGTGGGATGGGTATCGAAATATCAACTCGCCGATGTGTTCGGCGGGTGTTCCGGGGACGGTGACGGACCGCAACGGGGAGAAGCATCGGGTCATGTTGACCGCAGGGCACTGCCTGAATGATGCTCCGGATGTGGGTCTGCCAATCGTCACTGGTGAGGTGTATGTGCCAACCACTGAAGGTGATAAGCGCATTGGTACCGCAGGTGCCCATCGTTGGGAATTGCCGCAGGAAGATGCCGGACTGGAGTCGTTGCCGGCAGGCTTTAATGGCGCGGACTACGGAATAATCAACCTGGATCCGGACGTAGAGACTACCGGCGCAAGTTACTCCATTGATGAAAACGGTCAGAGCTACGGGGAGCCCGTAATGATGACTGGCATTCAGGACAATGAAGACCTGCCGCGTGGCGAAGTCTCCTTCGATAATTTTGGCAAGCCTATCTGTAAGGACGGTATGCGCACCGGACGTGCCTGCGGATACCAGGTATTCCGAGCTCGAAACGGTATCTGGACGGTTGGTATTGGCGTTGACCATGGCGATTCTGGCGGAAACGCCTATGATCCGACCACTAAAGAAGTTGTTGGTGTGAATTCGATGACCTTCGGTCCGGTCTCGCGTGTGATGCCCGCAGATATTGCCATTCAGGAGGCCTACGGTATTCCCGACGGTCAAGTAAACGACCACTTCGAGGTATCGGATTCCACGGCTCAGCGCGACTCCACCTATCGCACCCTCAACGAGGATATGGCGGCGGATCAGGAGTATGCCCGGGCGCAGGATTCACAGGATTCACAGGAAGGTTCTGTACCGCAGCTAGTCGATCTCGTGGACCAGTTGCCGCAGCTGCCGCAACTCCCTGAGCTGCCACAATCGCCCCAATTGTCACAATCGTCACAGCCTTTTGAGCTACCTCAGTTGGCAGAAATTCAGCTTCCAAGCTTTGAGGGCTAGCACCAGTCTGAGAATCTGACAAAAATCACCCCCGAAACGTTAAGAGAGCCAGAATCATCCTCGTTGGATGGTTCTGGCTCTTGCATTGCTGTTGAGCAAACTTTTTGATGTCTAATGAGTCTGAAATGAAGACGAATGAGCGGTTTCTCGGCTGAGGATTTCACCCTAGGTTTCATTTTTGGAGAGATTTGTAAAGGTGTCCCTAATACACTGAGTGGGACAAGTTTTCTGTACAGAAATGGAGTAGCGCACACTATGGCCAGTTCTAAGAAGGTCGCCACACTCACGGCTGCACTGTCGGTCGCTGCAGGTGGCTTTGTGCCCGGAATTACGGTAGCCGAGGCTGCGCCGGCGAACTCGGATGTTGTCATCGGCCCGGGCTCGCCGTTGCGAATGCCGTTCCCGAGCAGCAAGAACATCGACGGACGTCATGTCCAGTCCCCGATGTGCTCGCTGGGAGTTCCTGGCACCGTTGTGGATCAGAATGGTGTTTCGCATCGCGTCATCATGACTGCCGGCCACTGTGTTGTGGCGAAGGATACTGAAACCGGCGAAGAGGTCACCGGCCAGTTCTTCATCCCAACCAAGGATGGCGACAAGCTGGTCAACAAGGACTACATGGGCACCGACGTCATGCCAGAAGAGGATGACTTCGACGAAAACACCACTATGCCGGAGTTCTTCAACGAGCTCTTCAATAGCGGTGACTACGGCATCATTGAGGTCCAGGACGACATCAAGACCACCTCCATGTCCCACTCTGTGGATGAGTTCGGTAACGTCCACGGCGAGCCGGTTCAGATTGTCGGTATCGAGGACAAGCGCACTCTCGACCCGATGGAGATTTCCGTCGACAACTTCGGTGAGCCCGTGTGCACCGACGGTTCCCGTACTGGTCGCGGCTGCGGTTTCCAGGTCTTCCGCGTCCGCAACGGTGTCTGGGCCATCGCTCCGATTGACCACGGCGATTCGGGTGGAAACGCCTACAACCCGGAGACCCGCGAGGCCATTGGCGTCAACTCCATGGGTATTGGTCCGCTGAGCCGCTTCCAGCCGATTGACGTTGCTCTTGAAGAGCAGTACGACATCCCAGACGGCCAGGTTAACGAGCGCTTCAAGGTAGAGACCTCCACTGAACCGCAGTCTGAGTTCCGCACGATTGACGAGGACGTTCAGTACACCAACCAGCACGTCCCGCAGGAAGAGCCGGATTTGGGCCCGATTGGCGAGCTGCTTCCAGAGGGCGTCGAGGTCCCGCCGGAGATTGCCGACATCATCTCGGAGAGCCCAGCTCTCCCGGAGCTGCCCATTCCGGAGCTGTCGGGGTCGACCGCTCAGGCAACACAGGCTGTCAGCAACCTCTCCTCGCAGGCAGGTCTTCCGAGCCTGTTCTAATCAGGTCACTGCAGTCTCGTAGATAGAGCGTTCGCTTTACGACGCTCCGTTTAACCCCCTATTCCGGCACTGTGGCGGAGTAGGGGGTTTGTGGCTTAAGGTCCTTAACTATGCAAAAGATAACCAATGCTGCCGATTCAGAGGTTGAAAAGGTAAAGGCGCTAATTCGTGAAGCGGATCCAGAAGGGGATCGGTTTGCAAAGGTTTTTAGGGAAACCTATTACTTGCTCTATAACGGCCAGAAAACAGGGCGTTACCGCTGGGAACAGCTTTACAAGACTGAGAAGACTCATTTTGGAACATTGATTGAAATCGCTATCCGTCATGAGTTTGCGGAGATCATCGATGACGGCATACAGAAACATCTTGATTATCGGATCGCTGGAATTGACGTAGACTGCAAATTTTCCATGAATAAGGGATCATGGATGATCCCGGTGGAGGCTGAAAACGAGATTATTATTGGACTCCATTCCTCTGATGAGGATTCCTGTTTCAGCGTTTGTGTCGAGCGAGCTTCGTCGGACAAATTGACGAAAGGCGGGAATCGTGACCGGAAGCGGACGTTTACACAGGCGGCTCGATCTGGAATTGACTGGATTTTTGATGACGCTCCGTTGCCCGTAAATCGATTGCTTCATTTGTCGGGGAGCGCTCGCGAGAAGATCTTTGCCAATAAATCGGGACAAAAGCGAGTTAACGAGTTTTTCCGGCAGGCGCTCGGGTTGGTCATCAATCGAGAAGATATTGCAACGGTGGCGAAGCAGCGTGACTATATGAAGCGTGTACGCGGCAATGGTGGCGCGCGTACAGCTCTGGCTGCTGAGGGCATAATTATCTTGACCGGAAAGTATATGCGGCAGATGGAAATCGCGAAGCAGTTGGCTGGTGTGAAACTGCGTTCCGATGAGTTAATTGCGCTGAGAGTTGTGTCGGTTGGTGATTCTCATCGTGGTAGGGCTCCTGTGGAAATTGACGGTCAGTTTTGGCGAGTAGCCTCGAGCGCTGACCCAGTGGTGCAGGCACCAATTTCATTCTGATCAGGTATGTTGACCGTAAAATCTCTCTGGGTAGTAGGGTAGAAGGCGTTATCAAGCAAGGTATCGAATGGATGTTCGAATTGTGTTTCGTGGTGGATCCTGAGCATCGGATAGCTTCCAGTTCGAAGGACCATTGGTTGGCGATGTAGGAGGTGGCGTTTGAGATGAGTGGGTTCACATCGCTAGAGATTTGCGCCGGTGCTGGTGGCCAAGCTTTGGGGCTTGAGCAGGCTGGTTTCTATCACGTATGCACCGTAGAAAACGACCGAGATGCCTGTAATACGCTGCGTTTGAATAGGGACAATGATCTCGTTGCAGCAAAACAGCGTTGGAATGTTTGCGAGGACGATGTCCACAATTTAAACGGTGCAGATTTCAAAGGCGTAGATCTAGTGGCTGGTGGTGTGCCTTGCCCGCCGTTTTCAATTGCCGGAAAGCAACTCGGGGCTGATGACGAGCGAGATCTTTTCCCCAAAGCGCTTGAAATTATCGCTTTGGCTGATCCGAAAGCAGTGCTCTTGGAGAACGTGAAGGGGTTGTCACAACCGCGGTTTAAAAATTACCGAGAGTCTGTTCTTAACGAACTCTACCGGCTTGGATATGAACCACATTGGCGATTGATTTATGCTTCAGAACACGGTGTTCCGCAGCTTCGTCCTCGATTTGTGTTGGTAGCTGTGAAACAGGAGTATGCTCCATTTTTCCACTGGCCTGAACCGCAAGGTGAAGCCCCGACAGTAGGTGAAACGCTATATGCGGAGATGGCTTCGCAAGGGTGGCCAGGAGCGGAAAGCTGGGCAGCTCGTGCGAATAAAATTGCGCCGACTCTCGTTGGTGGATCTAAGAAGCATGGTGGCCCAGATGTCGGTCCTTCGCGTGCAAGAGAAGCATGGGCCAAGCTAGGGGTTAAGGGGTCGTCAATTGCGGAGTATCCGCCTGCCGCTGATGATCCAGTGGATCAACCCCCACGGCTTACAGTTGCCATGGGTGCTCTAATTCAAGGTTTTCCACCGGAGTGGAAAATTTCTGGAAAGAAAACTGCTGCCTGGAGACAGGTCGGAAACGCATTTCCGCCTCCCGTAGCAAGAGCATTGGGAACTTCGATTTCAAATGCACTAAATAAGAACGCAGCACAGGTGCCGATTCAAGAGGCCATGGTTGTATAAGAGTCGAATCTCTTATTGAAATCGGTCAACTGAGCAAGAAAGGACCGTTACCTTGTCAGCTTCCCGTTCGCGCGACCTGCTTCGTCGTAAAGCAAAGTGCGAATCTCAGCCGGATATCGCATCGGAGGTGGGAAGCAAACCACAAGGTCTGGATCCTCGGCAGGGTGAATTAGACGGGACTAAACAGCCGATTCCGCGAGAGATTTGGATTCTGGTCAGCGCTGCGTTCATCATTGCGCTGGGCTTTGGGCTAATCGCGCCAATCTTGCCGCAGTACGCGCGCAGTTTCGATGTGGGTGTGTTCGCGGCCAGCTTCGTGGTCAGTTCGTTCTCCATTTTCCGGCTTATCTTCGCACCGGCATCGGGCTCACTGGTAGAGAAGCTCGGATATCGGCGCACGTACCTAACCGGCATCAGCATCGTCGCAATCTCAACTTTGCTTGTCGGTGTCGCGCAGACATATTGGCAACTGCTGGCGTTCCGCGCGCTCGGAGGCATCGGTTCGACGATGTTCACGGTCTCGGCAATGGGGCTAATTGTGCGGATTTCACCGCCGGAGATCCGCGGTAAGAGCTCGGCCGCCTACGGTACAGCCTTCCTGTTGGGCAATGTCTTTGGCCCAATCATTGGTGCTGCAATGGGCGCATGGGGCATGCGGGTGCCGTTTTTCATCTACGGTGGGGCGCTGATCGTGGCAACGATTGTGGTCGGCATGTCGCTGAGTGCGGAGCATCTTCGCCACGTAGTGCCAAAGCGCACGACCCCGGTGCTGAGGTTCTCCGAGGCAATCCGTGACTCGGCATATCGAAGCGCACTAGTCGGAGCCTTCGCCAACGGTTGGTCGAACTTCGGTGTGCGCGTCGCGATTGTCCCGCTGTTCGCCGCGGCAACGTTTTCCCATGTTGGCACCCCAGAACCGGGCAGCGGTGGGGCAGTAGCCGCCACTGCCACAGCTGGTTTCGCGCTGACGGCCTTCGCGCTCGGCAATGTCACGGCACTGCAGTTTTCCGGCCGTCTCTCCGACCGCATCGGCCGTCGCCCTCTGCTCATCACGGGCCTGTTCATCAACGGCGTGTTCACGGGCGCTATCGGATTTAGCAGCGGTGCCATTCCGCTACTGATTCTCTCAGTCCTCGCCGGCTTCGGCGCTGGCATGATCAATCCATCGCAGCAGGCTGTGCTTGCCGACGTCATCGGCGCCAACCGCCAAGGTGGAAAGGTGCTCGCCAGTTTCCAGATGGCTCAGGACTTCGGAGCGATCTCTGGCCCGCTGATTGTCGGCGCAATTGTGGATGCCGCAGGGTTCAAGGCCGGTTTCTTTGTTTGCGGTGTCATTTCGCTGGTCGCAATGGTGGGCTGGATCTTCGGGCGAGAGACTCTACCAGCCCACTCGTCGAACAGCGGAGCCAAAGAAGCCAAAGCGAAAACAGCTTAAGCAGAAGCGGATTCGCTAGTTTCCTTGCCTTCATCGAGCTTTCGGCAAATAGCCACGTAGATTGCGCCAGTGATGTTGTGCACCACAGCGGCCACCGCGCCGGGAAGCGCTGCCTCCGGGGTAAAGAACTTCGCTGCCATACCGGAGGACAGACCCGCGGATTGCGTGCCGACCTCCACGGCCACCGTGCGCTTGCCCGCAGTTGGCATCCCGACCAGCTGGCCTGCAAAGAAGCCGAGCACGTAGCCCAGAACGTTGTGGATGATCACAGCCACAAACACAATCAGGCCAATGTTCGCTAGGCTCTCTGCGTTCTTGGCTACGGCACCGAAGACCACGCCACCGATACCGAGGATAGAAATCCACGGCAGAATCGGCAGGATCTTATTAATAAACGAGCCGGCCACAACGCGAATAACCAGGCCACCAACCACAGGCAGGAGGACTGTCTGGCAGAGGCTCCACGCCATCCCGAGGCCGTCGACCTCCGTGTGCGCGTCGGCAAGCACGAGCATGAGAAATGGCGTCATGATTGGCGAAACTAGCGTCGACACGCTGGTCATCGCGACGGACAGCGCGACGTCACCGCGTGCTAGGTAAGCGATGACGTTCGACGAGGTGCCGCCGGGGACGGATCCCAGCATCAGCAGGCCGACGGCGAGTGCCGGGTTGAGTCCGAGGACTTTAGCCACGGCAATCGCCAGCAGTGGCATGATGCGCAAACTGCGCAATGACGCCGAAGAGAATCGCCAACGGGCGCTTAGCGACCTGCTTAAAGTCCGGGATGGTCAGGGTGAGGCCCATCGCGAACATGATGATCATCAGGAAGTACGTGATGTAATCCGTCAGCGGAGTAAACGGGGCGGGGAAGAAGAATGCCAGCGCCGAACCCGCCAAAATAAAGCCCGGAAACCCGAGAACTTCAATCATTGCCGAGAGCTTCGACGGCTGTGTATCCGGCTGCCCGCCATTCCCAGAAAACTCGTCGGGATAATGTGGTTTTAGCGGGGACTGCCGGGGCGATGACGGCTGCGGTTCAGATGAATTACTATTGCTGGGCATTTTCGAGTGACCTTGGGTTTATACGTTGTGTAGTTGCAAAAGTCCGCCGAACGGTGGGTGTTCCACGGCGGAAAATAGCTGATATGTGTACAAACTTGTAGGGAAAATGTTAGCCACCTCACCCCAGGAAATTACAAAATAGGCACCCCGAAGTGGGTGCAATGCGCTCGCTTAACCACGGCCCAAGCGCCGAGCCTCATCCAAGAAACCGACCGCCTAGTGTCGTGACCTTGCGGACAGGAAATGGTTTTTTGACCGACGGTGGCGTAGTCTGGGCAATCGGTGTGAAATCCTGACGACAATGTCGCAGAGAATCTGGCAGCGGTATAAATTCGCTGGTGAAACGCTTGAAAGTGCATAGTGCATGATGGGCGCCCCTCCTCGGAAGTAAAAGCTGAATTGGGTTTGGGCGCAATTTTTCGAAGTATGTGCAAGAGAAGCGATGTCATCGCAATTCCGACGTGAGAGCACTGAAAAACAAGAACGTAAATTGGGCGGGTCATGTATGTGCGACCCAACTGTGAGTAATCAACTGTTGAATATTGAGTGTGCGGGCGAAAAGGCCCAGGAAGAGCCCCAAATGGCTAATAATGAAATGAATGGCAGCGTCGAGGAAAACCGCGAGGATCAGCGCGAAAACCGCGAGGACGCAATTGTGAAGGCCGAGGATGTAGTGGCCGAGGAAGCACCGGTGGTCGAAGAGAAGGCCGCTGAGGAAAAGACCGAAAAGGCCGAGGTCAAGGAAAAGTCCGAAAAGGCCGAGAAGAAGGCCGAAAAGAACAAAGACGACAACGGCGACGACACCGTCGGCTTCGATGAGCTTGAGCTGCCGGATGACATTGTCAATGCAGTTCGCAAGGTTGGGTTTGAGACTCCGTCCCCAATTCAGGCTGCAACTATCCCGACTCTGATGAGCGGCCGCGACGTCGTCGGCCTGGCTCAGACTGGTACCGGTAAGACCGCGGCGTTTGCGCTGCCGATTCTGGCTCGCATTGATCGCTCCGTCCGTGCACCACAGGCTCTGGTGCTCGCTCCGACCCGTGAGCTGGCGCTCCAGGTTGCGGATTCCTTCCAGTCGTTTGCTGATCACCTGGGCAAGATTCAGGTCCTGCCAATCTACGGTGGTCAGTCCTATGGAGTGCAGCTGTCGGGTCTGCGCCGAGGTGCGCAGATTATCGTCGGCACGCCTGGTCGTGTCATCGACCACCTGGAGAAGGGCTCGCTGGACATCTCCGACCTGCGCTTCCTGGTACTGGACGAGGCCGATGAGATGCTGCAGATGGGCTTCCAGGAGGATGTCGAGCGCATTCTTGCCGACACCCCGGATGACAAGCAGGTCGCGCTGTTCTCGGCTACCATGCCGGCTGCGATTCGTCGCCTGTCCAAGCAGTACCTGACGGAGCCGGAAGAGATTACCGTCAAGTCCCAGACTCGCACTGCGGACAACATTCGCCAGCGCTTCCTGATGGTCAGCCACCGCAACAAGCTGGACGCGCTGACCCGCATCCTCGAGGTCGAGGAATTCGAAGCGATGATCATGTTCGTGCGCACCAAGCACGAGACCGAGGAGCTCGCCGAGAAGCTGCGTGCCCGCGGATTCTCCGCTGCCGCCATCAACGGCGACATCCCGCAGACTCTCCGTGAGCGCACGATTGATCAGCTCAAGGACGGTCGCCTGGACATCCTGGTGGCAACCGATGTGGCTGCTCGTGGCCTGGACGTTGACCGCATTTCCCACGTGGTCAACTACGACATTCCGCACGACACCGAGTCCTACGTCCACCGCATCGGTCGTACCGGCCGCGCTGGCCGCTCCGGCGAGGCGCTGCTCTTTGTCACCCCGCGTGAGGGACGCCTGCTGCGCTCGATTGAGCGTGCAACCAAGTCGCAGCTGCACGAGATGAAGCTGCCGACCGTCGATGAGGTCAACGACTCTCGCAAGCAGAAGTTCGCTGATGACTTGACCGAGGCGCTTGCTGATTCGCAGGTTCCGGTCTTCCGTGAGCTCATCGAGGAGTACGCAGAAGAGCACGACACCCCACTGGTTGATATCGCCGCCGCTATCGCTGCGCAGGCACAGTCGGGCGACTTCCTAATGAAGGAACCGCCGCGTGGCCGTCGTAACGACCGTGACCGTGATCGTTTCGACCGCGACCGCAACCGTGGCCGCGATGGTCGCTCCCGCGGTGAGCGCGGTCAGGGCAAGCGTGCTGACCTGGTCGAGTTCGACCGCGAGGGCACCGCAACCTACCGCATCAGCGTCGGTCGTCGCCAGCACGTCCGCCCGGGTGCCATCGTCGGCGCCATCGCCAACGAGGGTGGCCTGTCCTCCAAGGACTTCGGACACATCGACATCCGTGGCGACCACACACTGGTCGAACTGCCGGCCAACCTGCCGCAAGAAGTCATCAACAACCTCTCCGATACCCGCATCTCCGGCCAGCTCATTGGGCTGAAGCTTGACGACGGCACCTCGGTCGACGACAGCGATAACTACCGCGGTGGCCGTGGTGGCTACCGTGGCGATCGTCGTGATGGCGGCCGCGGTCGCGGAGGATACCGTGGTGGTCGCGGTCGCGATGACCGTCGTGGTGGTGGCCGTGGCCGTGGTGGCTACCGTGGCAACTTCGATGACGGTGACGATTTCGGTGGCCGTGGTCGCGGTCGCGATGACCGTCGTGGTGGCGGTCGCGGTCGCGGTGGCTACCGTGGTGGCCGTGATGACCGTCGCGGTGGTTACCGAGGCGGACGCCGCTAAACCTGCTAGGTGAGGTGAGCTGGGGGGGGGGCGTCGTCAGGCGACGACCGACGACCGCCCTTGGCACTGACCTAGAAAATAAAAAACTGCCGGTACGCATGTACTTTCAAACCCGATTAGTCGGGCCGAAACGTACAGACGCACCGGCAGTTTTATTGTGTCTGAGCGTGAGCTCTAGATGAAGAACATCAGGATGCCGGCGACAACCCACAGCAGGGAGAAGATGCCGGAGAACATGGCCAGCTGGCTCTTCTGCTTGTCCCAGTCGAGCTCTTCAGCCTTCTTGCGACGTTCGATGAACTCCGGATCGTCAGCATCCTCGTCTTCGTCAGCGATGCCGAGGCCGGCCATCATCAGACGCTGACGCGGAATGACCAGGAAGAACAGCAGTGCCCAGGCGATGATAGCCAGCAGGATTGCGGCGTGCATTGCCCCGGACTTCATGTAGGTCGACACATCGGTGAACATGACACCGAAGCCGAGCAGCGGCACGAGCAGCGACCACATGCCGTAGGTGCGCGAAATGGCGTGCATGGTGCGCGCGGCGCCGACCGTTCCTGCCTCTCCGCCGCGGGCTGCAAGCGCGAGCTTCGGGAACATCGAAATTGCGACAGTCACCGGTCCTAGCAGCAGAATTGCCGCCAGGACGTGAACCATAAGAACTACGTTTTGCACGTATTACCTTTCCACGACTGAATGTAGGCCTCGCGTTCAAGCGAGGAGTGGCCTGGATATTTCTTTATTAAGACCAGTCCTTAACTTAACGTGCTCGCACTATTTTCTCTATTTCGTGCCTTTCCTCGCGCGGATTCCACACGCAGTGGCCATCGCCTTCCAGTCTGCCGACGATACGGGCAGGTCCCATTTAATGGCCACCGCTAAGTAACGATGCGAATAGTCACACGCTTTCGCATCCTCGGCAAGCCATTCCGCCGGGCTGGCATCTCCTTTATCCCGGTTGACCGCGCTTCGCGTGGGCACGAGGTTGGTCTCGATATCGTTGGCAAATTGCCGACGCCTCTCGGAATCCCAGGCGTAGGCTCCGAAATCCCACGCCGCTGCCAACGGATAAATGTGGTCGATATCGACCTCATGCGCACCAACTGGGTCACCCGTGTAAGGGTCGGGGATTTCGCGCGGGGAGCCGTCGTCAAGCGAACATGCAGAGCCCCCGAACCACGCCGCCAACACTTTATGGCGTGTATTGCAATCGGCAGAACCTGCCCAGACGTCGAAGCGCTCGCGCTTGTATCCGGTGACGGTGGGGCGGTCGGCGACGACGCGTACGGTGCGCAGTTGCTTGACGACGGCTTCCGTCTCCGACCTCGCGGGGGAGGAGGTGACGAGAACTCGCGTAAGCGCAAAGGATGAGACAAAGGCGGTAGTCAGGGAGGCGGCCAGGATGGCAAATAAAAAAGGGCGCATACCTAGTTGGGCGCGAAAAATACTTTTTCGGTTCCCTTGTAGGTATGCGCCGGGGCTAGCCTGCGGGGCTAGCGGAGGCCAAGCCTAGATCAAAGCGTTAGACCAGAGCCTGCTTTGCTGCGTGGTCGAACTCTTCCTTGATCTTCTCGTTCGGCTCCTTGGTAAGCAGCGTGACAATAATCATCACGACAGTTGCAGCGGCGAAGCCCGGGACGATCTCGTAGAGAGTGTCG
Source organism: Corynebacterium sp. MSK047 (assembly GCF_030232285.1). NCBI lineage: Bacteria > Bacillati > Actinomycetota > Actinomycetes > Mycobacteriales > Corynebacteriaceae > Corynebacterium > Corynebacterium sp. MSK047. Next base: position 23,294 of record NZ_JASPJI010000003.1, read on the forward strand.
CTGAGCGAGCTCATGCCCCATGCGAAGGAGACAACCGCACCGGTGATCATGCCGGCAGCAGCACCAGGGGTGTTCAGGCGCGACCAGTAGAGGGCGGCCAGCAGCACCGGGCCGAATGCCGAGCCGAAGCCAGCCCATGCGAAGCCAACCAGATCCAGAATGGAGCTGTTCGGGTTAGCAGCGATGATTGCGGCGATGATGGCGATCAGCGCGACGGCGACGCGGGAGAGCGTCATGTAGGTCTTCGGACGCAGGGACTTGTTGACCGTTGCCTTGAACAGGTCCTCGATCAGCGCGGAGGAAGACACCAGCAGCTGTGAAGAAATGGTGGACATGATTGCTGCCAGCACTGCAGTCAGAATCAGGCCTGCAATCAGCGGGTGGAACAGGATGCGGGTCATGTCCAGGAAGATGGTCTCGTAGGAAGACGCATCAGTGACCGAAGCATCTGGGTTCGTAGCGAAGAAAACAGTTGCGGTCAGGGCCACGAGGACCGAGCCGAGCATGCACAGTGCCTGCCAGCCAACGCCCCAGCGGCGACCCTCAGTTGCGTCCTTTGCACTGCGCAGAGCCATGAAGCGGACGATAATGTGCGGCTGGCCAAAGTAGCCCAGACCCCAGCCGAGGAGACCGATAATAGTGATTAGCGGAATGCCGGCGAACGGATCGAAGAAGGTCTCAACCGGCTGTCCCTCGCTGCCCGGGTACGGGTTGTTAGCAGCAAAGCTGAAGATGTCCGAGAAGGAGTTGCCGTTGTTAATCAGGTAGATGATGCCGACAGTCGGAACCGTCAGCAGCGCAATGAACATGATGATGCCCTGCACCGCGTCCGTGTAGGAGACAGCAAGGAAGCCGCCGAACAGGGTATATGCGACAGTGATCCCCGCAACCAGCAGCATGCCGACGAGGTAGCTGCCACCGAACGTCGACTCCCAGTAGCGGCCACCTGCGACCATGCCCGAGGAGACGTAGAAGGTGAAGAACAGCAGAATAATCAGGCCTGCGGAAACGCGCAGCACCTTCGACGTATCGTGCAGACGGTTCTCCAGGAACGACGGCACGGTAATCGAGTTACGAGCAATCTTGGTGTAGCTACGCAGGCGCGGTGCGGTGAACTTCCAGTTCAACCATGCGCCTGCGACCAGGCCGATTGCAATCCAGGTCTGATTCAGGCCTGAAAGGTAAATCGCGCCGGGCAGACCCATTAGCAGCCAGCCGGACATGTCCGATGCACCCGCTGACAGTGCTGCGACGAACGGATGCAGACCGCGACCGCCAATCATGTATTCGTCATACTCTGCGGTCTTTTTCCATCCGGTCCAACCGATGTAGACCATCAACAGCAGATAAATGACTAGTGCGATGATGAACCATGTTTGTTGGTCCACAGGGCAACTCCTCATTATATATTAGTCGTACAGTCGGACTCGCGCACTACCTAGCGCACCAAAAAGCATTTTCGGCGCACAACTCAGTTTCGCTTAATCAAGTCTGCTTGACGACGTTCACAGCGCCGCGGCAGCATCGAGCCAAAAAGTGGCCGACGTCCACGGTGGAACCTGCGGTTCGCGATTCAGCACAGCTTCAGCTTCCGGACTATCTTCGACAGTCAGCGGAGCCTACTGGCACATGCGAACCATGGCAGAACTATTGCACGAGTCACACATTTTTAATTCTTGTGGCCTATACGACGTTTTCATGTGATGCGCTGCATTGCAAGATAAGAAGCGTTGAAAAAGCTTTTAAAAATCGGTTAAGTGCGACAAATTACCTGGGAAAAGGGGTATTTGGGTAGAGGAGGAGTAATTTTTGCAAGATACATAATTCGAACATGCGTGCTAATGTTGTGGTGTGGTGGAAAAGCTGATCCGGGGTGCGTGGCAGAATCTTCATTGAACAAATATCTGGTGGCGAAGTCGCCGGGTGATTAGACGGTGATGACTGAGCAAGCAGTGGGGAGGAAGTAATGGACCAAGTTGCTAAGTCAGCGGTGCCGTTGCTGCTGCACGCGGTCTGGAAAGATGATTCGGGTCTTCACCTATGGGTGGAGCGGCCAGAGGGGCACCGGATTATTGCGGACGTGGATTTGCTGGAAGTCCCGGCGCATCAGCGTCGGCTTTTTGCAGTGCTGGACCAGGGGAGTCGAGCGCAACTGACGCTAAAACTGCGCACACCGAAGGGGCGGGCAGTAGAGAAAGCGGTACCCACATGGGTGTTCCCGCCATGGGCTGCGGTGACGGCACTGGTGCAATTGCAGGAGGAAGTTTCCTCGGCGGCGATGGCACCGGATCTTCGGTTCTTTGTGGATGTTGTACAGGGATTGGATGCTTTCGCACGCTCTGGGCGGGCATTGGTGGCGCTGACGTGGGAAGACAATGAGTGGTGGCCGACGTGGCGGATGTCGGAGGGGCTGAGTGAGATTGCTTGGCAGAGTCAGGTCATTTCTCGTACACCACCGGTATTGATTGATAACGGAGGCGCCACGGTGGCTGAGGATTTCATCAATCGGATGTTTCATTGGGTCACCAACGCGCTTCTGGCCGATCTGGATGAACCGGCAGAACAGCGGCAGAGTTTCGTGCGGTCGTTGTTGCAGTCTCAGTCCCTGGGGCGTGCGACGCCGGGGGTGGCGCAGTCACTGGCAAAGTGGAGGCTGTCGGCCGATGGTGAGGATGTTCGTCTGCAGCTAATGGTGCAGGAACCTGTTGGTTTTGAAGGCCAGCTGGAAGACTTGCCGGATGTGGATCTTCCGCAGCTGTTGGAGTTGCGGAATCGAGCGGATGAAGAAGGCGGCTCAGTAACTCGCTTCAATCCTCGTTCAGCTGCGGTGGAACATGAGACTCTATGGCCATTGCGGATGTACTACCGCATCGGCGTCGCAGCTCCGGAGCGCCTGAATCCAGAAATGTGTCGCCGGTCCGTGCTGTCGCTGCTTCGCCCGCAGCTATTGGCGGCACAGGAGGCATTCCCAACGCTCAAATATGCGAAAGCAGCGGGACACCCGGGCTTGGATCTGCTGCTGACCTCAGAGCAGCTGATAGAGCTTATGACTGATGGCATCTCGCAGCTGGCAAAGGTTGATATCGATGTGATGCTGCCGCCGAACTGGAAGTCAGTGGAGACCACCCTGCAGTTGCACACTGAAGTCGTCCAGTTAGATCCGACGGGGCCTGCTGGGCGCCGTTCGGAACCGAAACTCGGATTTGACCAACTGGTTGATTACGAGTGGAAGCTGGCCGTGGGGGATGCCGTACTGACGGAAGCGGAAATGCGTGAGCTCGCTGCATCGAGTACGGGGCTAGTGCATCTGCGAGACCATTGGGTGCACGCGAACCCAGAGGTAGCTAGGGAAGCCCTGAAGTTTTTGGTGGAGCAGACCAAGGCCGGGGAGGAAACCGGTAAGGGGCAAGCCACCCTGAAAGAGCTGGTCTTCGACGGTGGCTTAGAGTCGCAAGCTCCAGCAGCAGTGCCAGTCGCCCCCAGGGACCCCTCTTGGCTCAAGGCGTTGGTGTCGAAGTACTCAGACGGTTCCACGGCCCTCGCAGAGTCGGTCGAGGTGCCACCGAGTTTTGTCGGTGAGCTGCGGGAGTATCAACAGCGCGGTGTGGAGTGGCTGGCGGATATGTCCAACCGCGGCTTTGGTGTCATTCTCGCTGACGACATGGGGCTTGGTAAGACTGTGCAAATTCTGGCGCTGTTGGAGTATGAGCGCTGCCGTCGTCAAGCGGATGCGAAGGATCAAGAGCACAAGGCTTCGCTTCTGGTCGTTCCGACAGGTGTGCTGCGCAATTGGGCAGCAGAAGCGGCAAAGTTCACTCCAGAGCTCAAGGTTGGGCTACTGCATGGTTCACACCGCCCTCATGGTGAAGAACTACAGGAATTTATCGGGAAACACGATGTTGTTGTGACGACCTATGGTGTTGCTACCCGCGATGTGAACGAACTGTCCCAAGTGCAGTGGGATCATGTGATTGCTGACGAAGCGCAGGCAATTAAGAACCCCAACGCCCAGGTATCCAGAGCGCTGCGGAGCCTGGGCTCGCGACACAACATCGCCATGACTGGTACTCCGGTGGAAAACGACTTGGGCGAGCTGCGCACCATCATGGATTTCTGTAATCCAGGCATGCTGGGGTCGGCGAATGCATTTCGCAACAAGTTTGCGATTCCCATCGAGCGTGATGGGAATGCGGAAATGCTACTGCAATTGCAGTCGATTACAGCACCTTTTATCCTGCGCCGACTCAAGTCGGATCCAGCTATCGCGCCGGACCTGCCCAAGAAGAATGAGCAGGTGGAGATGGTTCCTCTCACGACGGAGCAGGCTTTCTTGTATCAGGAAGCTGTGAAGGACATCGAGGACAAGCTCAAGCGCTCGAAGCGGAACCGCTCTGGCAACTTCGGGCGAAAGAGCATCATCCTCGGCGGCATCATGAAGTTGAAGCAGATTTGCAATCACCCAGCGCACTACCAGCACGACGGCTCAGGGCTGCTTAATCATGGGCAGCATCGCTCGGGCAAGGTTGCACGGCTGGAAGAGCTCGTCGATGAGATTGTCCAAAACGGTGAACGCGCGCTTGTGTTCACGCAGTTCGTGGAGTTCGGCAAGATGCTCGTCCCTCATTTCAGCAAGCGCCTGGGCGTGGACATTCCGTTTATCCAAGGGGCAATGACTCCGGCGCAGCGCGAGAAAGTAGTGGCAGAGTTTAATGCCCCGGACGGCCCACCAATCATTTTGCTGTCGACTCTCGCGGCAGGTGTTGGCATCAACCTGGTTGCCGCCAACCACGTCATTCACATTGACAGGTGGTGGAATCCAGCAGTTGAAAACCAGGCCACGGACCGCTCTTACCGCATCGGTCAGCGTAAAGACGTACACGTGCACAAGCTGGTCAGTGTGGGAACGCTGGAAGAGCGTATCGACGAGCTGATTTTCGAGAAGGCAGAATTGGCGGATGCGGTTGTGCGCGCTGGTGAAACCAAGCTGACGGAGATGGACTTTCACCGTTTGCGGTCTCTGTGGCAATTGGACAAGGACAAGATTCAGTCACTGCGTGAATCGATGGACGCAGCGGAGTCAAAGTCCGGTGGGACGGTGACCGATGGGGTGAACTCGGAGGCCACGGCATCGGATTCCGCATCCTCGGATGACGATTCGATTCCCAACAATGTGACCCCGTTTAGAGTCCAGAAGAGGTGGTACTGATGGCCGGTGACGGAGACGTGACATGGGGCGACAATGTCATCTTTGCCGAGTTTGGCAAGGGCCCCTCTGGAAAGCGTGGTCGCAAAAGGACGACAGCGCGAAGCGCACCAGCAACCAGCTCGACGATTGAAAAGCTCCTGGCCACCCAGGACTGGGCCGGTGCATTTACCGGACAGCCGCGACGTGGAACCGCAGCGCGCGTGGCGGTCGAGCCACGTACTACTTTTGCCCGGTGGGTGTGGGAGTTCATCATCCGTGGCGCTGATTCGGGTCGTGTTCACAGAGGTGAGAAGTACAGGTTCGACGGCAATGTGCTGGGGCTTCGAATCGCGGATGGTTACATCATCGGTGAAGTGCAGGGCAGCCAGCCGGAACCATTTTCAGTCTTTATTCGGTTCCCACGGCGGGAGCAGAAACAAACTGACGACGTACTGCGGTGGTTGGTGAACAATCCGTCGGCCTTCACAGAGTTTGAGCACGGTGAATTGCCGTATGAGCAGATGGAAATGCTGTTGTGCGATGGTGAAGAGCACATTTACAGCGAATGCACCTGCCCGGACCCGGCACCTGTGTGTAAGCACACCGTTGCAGTTGCCGCTCAACTCGTTGCCGATATCGACCGCGATCCGCTGTCGCTACTGCAGCTGCGCGATTATCCGCAGCGCGAATTGCAACGCCGGCTTCAGGAACTAACACAGCTACGAAACCGGACTGCGCCGAAGCGCCTCGGGCTTGGCGGCGCGGTTCGGGAGGATCCCAATAAAACCGCCCAGAAGTCGGATGAAGCTGGTGGAAATGATGGCGGTGACAACGAGCAGAAAAAGGTTGCCGAGCTTTTCGCTGTCGAAGCCGACTACTGGGGCAATGATTTGGAACGAGTCAGCGTTCCTTCGCTCGAGGTTATTGACCCACTAACAGTTACCGACCGCAGTTTGCTGCATGAAGCATTGCAGCCAACCTGCGTAATTTCGAGAGAGACCATTCGTGCAGTCGCCGATTTGGAAGATTGTTGGCAACATCTGCAGGAATCGCTGAGCCTGGGACAAAAGGAGCGCTAGTCATGAAATTCATTCACACCTCAGATTGGCAACTGGGAATGACTCGGTGGTTCCTAGAGCTCGACGGCGGTGAAGCCCAAGCTAGGTTCCACGAAAGTCGCCTCAACGCCATCGACCGCATCGGCGAGTTGGCGACCAGCGAAGGCGCTGAGTTCATTGTCGTCGCTGGAGACGTGTTCGATTCCAACACATTGCCGGATAAGGTGTTCCTGCGGGCTCTTGAGCGAATCGCCAAGTTACCCGTGTCGGTGTATCTCCTACCCGGCAACCATGATGCGCTTGATGCTTCTTCCATTTATCGACGTAGCGCCTTCGAATCTTTGGAAGACCGAGGAGTTTACGTAATTCGCGACAGCGCGCCCATTGCCATCCGTGACGGGGTGGAAATCATCGGTGTGCCAGTGCGCGGCAAGTATTCGGCAGACGACATCGTGGCGGAAATAGCTACGGCGCTTGAGCCCGCCGATGGAATCCGAGTGATGGTCGCACACGGCCAAGTAGAAGGCTTTGGTGCTGATGCAGGAGCTACCATTGATCTGACCAGCTTGGAACAAGCTATTGACCGTGGGGCGTTGCACTATGTTGCGCTGGGGGATTCCCACTCCACGAGCCAATTCGATCATGCTGGCAGAGTTTATTTCTCCGGCGCACACGAAACCACAGCGTACGACGACAAAGAACGGGATTCCGGCAATGCGCTAGTCGTCGACATTGCAGAGAGCGGCCCCGAAAAAGGCTCAGTTACCGTGGCCTCCCACCGAGTGGGGCAGTGGGCTTTTCATGCCATAGACATGGATATCACTGGCGCGGAAGACCTCGATGAGTTCTTTGCTGAACTGGACGGTATCGAGGCGAAGACAGACACAGCGGTGAAGTATTCATTGCGAGGAACCGTGACACTGTCAGAGTCGACTACCTTTGAAAACCGACTTGAGCAGTATCAACAGCTTTTCGCTGCACTTTATCGCCGGGAAAGTGGCTCCGATTTGACGGTGGTTCCGTCCGAGGGGGATATCTCTAATCTCAATCTCACCGGTTATCCGCTCATAGCTGCAGAAAAACTAACGGTCTTGAGTAAGGGACGAACCGAGAGCGGTAGCCCCCTATCAGAATCTGAAACCACCGCAGCAGCCGATGCGCTTCGCTTGCTGGCGCGCCTGGCCGGAGAGAAGGAATAAATCATGCGTTTTCACGACATCGAATTACACAATGTACGTGCGATTGATTCACTCTCAATCACAGGGCTAGCCGAGCGGGGCGTGGTAGTGATTTCCGGTGAAAACGAGTCGGGTAAGACGACAATCGCCAAAGCTATTCACGTTGCGCTGACGACAAAATGGAAGTCCAGGTCAAGCGAAGCGCTTAGTCTGAACAGTCACTCCAGCCAGGAAAAGCCGCAGGTTAAGCTCCGGCTGGAGCTTGACGGCTACGAATTTACGCTGGACAAGATCTTTGGTAGCACCAAGGACACCGGCACAATCGTCACCGTCCACTCTCCGACAGCCGAGGTTCTTAAAGATGACCAGGCGGAAGAGTGGCTGGCCGCACGAATGCACAACGCGGACACCAAGAACCTGTGGCAGGTTTTCGTTGCTGAACAGGGGCAAGCGCAAAAGACACTCTCCTTGGGCGGTTATGCGCAGGTCACAAGCGCACTGCAGTCGGCATCGGGGCAGCGCGCGGAAACCGCAGAAGAGGTAGGTCTGTTTGAAGCCGTTGAAGCTGAATACGGCAACTATTTCCAAAAAAATGGCAAAGAGCGCAAGCAGCTTACCGACGTAGACAAGGAGCTGGCGGAAGCCCAGCAGGTGCGCGACGAAGCGGCGAAAAAGGTCCGAGAATTCGAAGCGCTCAATGAGGAAGCTGCTCGTAATGAAGAAAGCCAACACACGCAGCGGGCATCGTTGCCAGAAGCCAAAAACGAAGTCGAGCATTGGGCGCAGGCACTCGAAGAACTCGAAAAGTTCAGGGTTGCCGTGTCCCAGGCACAGGAGGTCTCTGCAGCGGCGAAGCAGCAGCTGGACTTAGCTAAACAGGCTCAGCAAGAGCGGGAAACCTTCATTCAGCAGGCACAAGATGCCAAGGACCAGCATTCCGTCGCAGAGAAGAGAGTTGCTGAACTTAAGGAAGCGTTCGATAAGGAGGTCGCAGCTTTAAAGAAGGCGCAGGAGGATCGCGATGCGGTTGTGACCGCGTACCGCGAAGCTCGAAAAGCAGAAGAGCTGGCTGCAGCTGAAGTCGCATTGGGGGAGAAGCGCGGCTTGGTTGAAGCCTTGTCGAAGCGAGTGGAGAAGCTCGATGCGCTCCGCGCGCAATTGGCAGAGCAAAAGGAGGTAATTGCTCGGAATTCCGTTACCGAGGAGGTAATGGAAAAACTGTTGACCTGCGAACGCGAAGTTGCAACAGCCACCGCTGTGCTGGAGGCGTCGAGCCCGAGTGTGCAGCTCTCGGCTAGTAGTGCGCAGGAGGTCACAGTCGACGGCGAGAAAGTGGGGCTAGCTCCGGAGGCTGAGACAGTTCAACGTGCGGTTACTAAGCCGTTGGCCATCGAAGTTGGCGACGTCACGGTTGCTATCCAGCCCGGAGACGGCTCAGATTCGCAGCAGCGCAAGCTAGAAAAAGCAGAGATATCGCTCAAGGAACAGCTTGAGGCGGCAGGCGCTGATTCTGTCGCGGAAGCACAAAAGGCATACGCACGACGTCGTGAAGCGGAAAAAGCAAAATTCCAGGTGGAGACATCCATAACTGCGGTGTCCGACGGTGTGGAGTATCACCAGCTGACCGCAGAGTTGGACGATGCGAAGGAAGAAGCACGAGTACAGGGCGAGCGGTATCGGGAACTTGCGGGCGAGGATGCGCCGACGGAGATTGACTTGGTGTCGGCAAAGTCGCGGCTGGAAAAAGCTGCAGGGGGGCGTAGGGATGCCGAGTCGGAGCGTGACAACGCCGATATACGCTTGTCGAAGCTGGAAAAGCGACCTGCACACGCCAACTATACGAAGGCCAGCAGCGAGCTTGAAGGGGCTCGGTCCGTCCTGAAGGTCCGCGAAGATTCGCTTACGACGGCGCGAGAAAAAGCCTCGGATGCCGAGATTTTTGCTGCGGTGGAAAACCGAGGCAAGGACTATGAGGCGGCAGAAGAGCAGCTGGCTGCGGCTCTGAAAGAGCTGGCGCAGCGGGATGCCGACGATGTGGAAGCATCGCTCGCGGGCGCTAAGCAGCGACGGGATGCAGTTGAGAATCGCCTGGCTGAGCTGGAAAAGCGCCGGCAAGAGATTCGGGTGCACTTGGACTATTTCGACAGCGCGAATGAGAAGCTGGCAGCTGCTGAGGGGGTAGTGGAGCGAACACAGCGAGATCGGGACTCGATGCGTCGCCGTGCAGCCGCCGCCAAGACTCTTATGGAGGTAATGACACAGGCACGTGCGGCATCGCGGAATGCGCTGGCTGACCCCTTGCTCCGCAAGCTCGAAGAGTACGGCGGCGGTGTGTTCGGTGCGGGAACCCAGTTCACGATGAATGAGGACTTGCAGATTGAGTCACGGTCCAATGCCGATGGCAAGTTCGATGTCGATGAACTATCTGGTGGAGCGCAAGAGCAGCTGGACATTCTGCTGCGCTTGGCCGTTGCCGGTGTCATGGAGGGCGGCCAAGGCGCCCCGGTGATTATTGATGATGCGTTAGGTTATTCAGACGAACACCGTTTGCGGCGGATGAATAATGCTCTTGCCAAAGCGGGGCGCGATATGCAGGTATTAGTCCTGACGTGCGATGAAGCCCGGTTTGATCGTGTGACAGGAGCGGAGTTTATGAAAATTCAGGATTTGGTTTCAAGATAGTAGGCTCTGTACATATGCAAGATGTTCCGTGGTTAAGTGATGAAGAGCAGCGGTTATGGCGCTCAATTCTGAACGCTAAACGGGCCGTTGATAGGTCAATCGATCTTCAGCTGCAAGATTCTCTCGATATTTCCACTGCAGATTATTCGGTTCTGGTTGCTCTCTCCGAGGCTGAAGACAATGTTGTCCGCATGCGCACCCTGTGTGAGTCCCTGGAATGGGACCGCAGCCGAATGTCGCACCAAATTACTCGCATGGAGCGACGCGGACTAGTAACTAAGGAACGCTGCGCCTGCGATAACCGTGGTATCGATGTCACGCTTACTGAACACGGTCGAACCGTGATTGAGAAGGCGGCGCCGAACCATGTGAAGCTTGTACGTCATGTCTTGTTTGACGTGCTCGGTGAAAATATCGACTATCAGGGGATTTCCGCTGTGCTCGATAAGATTGCAGCGACCGCCAATGCTGCGGTCACCGATTCCGTCGACGGAAAAGCAGAGTAGTCAAAAGTTTTTCTGTGAGTGTTTTCTCATTTGTCTCCGCTTCGAGGCTCTCACCATTAGCCTAGAGCAGTATGAACTCATTTGAATGGCTGAGTGATGATGAACAGCTCTTTTGGCAGTCGATGGTAGCTGCTTTTCGCGAGGTAGAGCGCAATATTGAGCGGAGCCTACGCACTCGAACCGGGCTGACGTTCGCGGACTTTACCCTGCTCATCGCTCTGCATGAGGTGGAGGATGGGATTCTGCATGTTGACAAGATTTGTGATCGACTGAAGTGGAACCATCCTCGCGCGCTGCTGCATACCAACAGGTTGGAAAAGCGCGGATTTATTCACACCGAAGATCACGGCGAAGACCCGGACTCGGATTATGTCGTCGTCCTAACAGGCGTTGGTCGACACGTGTTTGCCGAAGCGGCACCAGATTACGTAGACACGGTTCGCGAGGAAGTTATTTCGCCACTTGCGAATGAAGACCGCGAAGTGATGCTGAGGTGCTTCCAGGCGGTTCTCGAAAGGAAATAAGCCCCCCTACGCCCTGCTAGTAAAAACCACCACTAGCAGGGCGCTTTTTTCTCTCCGTTTCAAGCTGTAAGGTAAGGCGTGCCTAATGCAAAGGGATGAGTATTCACTTCTCTTTGTGCACCCTAAACATTAAAAACTACGCAGAAATAAATCAGGCAGAAACAAGAACGCATGAGAGTCAATATTTTCGCCAAGGCTAAAACCGCGCCAAAGACCAAAACTCTGGCCGCAATCGGGTGTGCAGCGCTGAGCTTCGTCGCTACAGCATGCGGTGCGGACGCAGAGTCGAACACGGCTGCCGACAACAAGGGAGAACTCACTGTCACTGATGTCGCAGGTCGCACTGTGACCTTCGACAAGCAGCCAGAACGAGTAGTGCTCGGTGAAGGCCGCGCCATGTTTGTCACCGCGATGCTTGACCAAGAAAACCCGGGTGACCATGTTGTCGCCATGGGCAGCGATCTGCATTCGGGCGCTCCATCGTTTGAAGCCAAGCTTTTCGAGACGAATCCAGAGCTGAAGGATATGCCGACCATCGGCAATATTGCCAAGGGCGATGTCACAGTTGAAAACCTCATCTCCCACGACCCAGACGTGGTCGTCATGACCCTTGACCACAAGAAGGCCGCGGAGGAGTCCGGCTTCCTCACCAAGCTCGATCAGGCAGGCCTGAAGTACGTATTCACCGACTTCCGTCAGAAGCCCCTGGAGAATACCGCCAAGTCCGTCGAGCTCCTCGGCCAGATCGTCGACGAGCAGGACAATGCCAAAAAGTTCACCGACTTCTACACTGAGCGCGTCAACGAGATCACCGAACGTGCCGCCAAGCTCGAAGACAAGCCAAAGACCTTTGTCTGGCGAGCAGCTGGTCTCAAGGATTGCTGCTCGACCGTCAACAAGTCCAACCTCGGTGACCTTGTCACAGCAGCCGGCGGTGAGAACCTCGGAGACAGCCTCCTCGACACCGAATCGGGCGACGTGACCGCAGAGAAGGTCCTGTCCGTCCAGCCGGAGAAGATCATCGCCACCGGTGGTTCTTGGGCGCTCGATCCGAAGAAGCCGGAAGTGCTGCCACACGTCGAACTCGGCTACACCGCCACCCCAGAGACCGCACAGCGCACTCTGGAAGGCCTGCTGAAGACTCCGGGTTTTGACACCCTGACCGCGCCGAAGAAGGGGGACCTGTACGCCGCCTTCCACCAGTTCTACGACTCGCCGTACAACGTCTTCGCGCTCGAGCAATTCGCCAAGTGGATTCACCCAGAGGAGTTCGCTGACCTCGACCCGGTCGCTGACTTCGCCAAGTTCCACAAGGACTACCTGCCCTTCGAACTCAGCGGCACCTTCTTCACCGCGCTGGAGCCGACCAAGTAACCCATCTTCCACCATCGAAGAAGGAATCCGATGACTTACACCAATCTGCACGCTCCCGCGTCAGGGCTTGACGACGAACCCCGCGAGTCCACCTCCACCAACGGCAGTGGAGGTCAAGAGTCGCAGCCCGCCACCGAACAGCACGAGTGTCCGTCGTCAAGCACGACCTACGACTCTGCGCGACAGTACCGACGACGCTCGGCACGGAAAATCGCCATCATTGCGGTGCTGGTGGGGCTGGCCGTGTGCGCGTTTGTGGTGGCGACGATTGTGGGGCCGATGGCACTGAGCGTGGGGGACGTCGTCCGTGGCATCGTGAGCCCGAATGATGTGGACGAAACCACTCGTACGGTGCTGTGGAAGCTGCGTCTGCCTGCATCGGTGATGGCAGTGCTGATTGGTGCAGCGCTGTCGCTTGCCGGTGCACAGATGCAGACAATCCTCGATAACCCTCTGGCGGAGCCGTTTACGCTCGGTATCTCGGCTGCAGCGGCGTTCGGTGGGGCGGCATCGATTGTACTGGGCTGGGTGATTATTCCGCATGCGCAGTTCAACCTGGCGGCCGTGGCCTGGGTATCATCCGTCGTCGCTGTGGCGATTGTGGCGGCGGCGTCGGTATGGCGCGGCTCGGGTAAGGAATCGATGATTCTGCTCGGCATTGGTCTGGTGTTTCTATTCCAAGCGCTGTTGGCGCTGTTGCAATACCGCGCGACTACCGAGGCGCTCCAGCAGATTGTGTTCTGGACGATGGGCTCGCTACAGCGCGCGAACTGGGTGGCCAACGGTATCATTGCGGCGGCGCTGCTAATCGCTATTCCGTTCACTATCCGCTATGCGTGGGCGCTGACGGTGTTGCGGCTTGGCGATGCCCGAGCAAAAGCCGTGGGCATCAATGTGGATAGGCTGCGCATTGCGACGCTGATTGTAGCCTCGCTGCTGGCAGCAACCGCAGTGGCCTTCGCCGGCATCATCGGCTTCATCGGACTGGTCGGCCCACACATTGCACGCATGCTGGTCGGTGAAGAACAGCGCTTCTTTGCCCCGGCATCGATGGCGGCGGGCGCGGCGCTGCTTGCGGCAGCTCATGCGGTATCCATCACGGTGGTGCCGGGTGTGGCAGTGCCGATTGGCATCATTACCGCAATCGTCGGTGTCCCATTCTTTGTCGGCTTGGTTTTTCTGCGTAAGAGGACGGTGTGGAACTAATGGGCGTATTTCTCGATGTCAATGACGTAGCTGCAGGCTATGGCAAGCGAAAGGTGCTGCGCGGGGCGTCAATACGCACGCTGAAGCCAGGTACGGTGACGGGTTTGCTCGGGCCAAACGCTGCGGGCAAGTCCACACTGATGACCACGCTGGCGGGGATTCGAAAGCCCATGTCCGGGGAGATTGTTCTGACCCGTGACAATGAACGGGTTATCGGTTCCGAACTGCGCGAAGTCGTCGGCTACGTACCGCAGGATCTACCGGCCAGCGCCTCGCTGACCGCATTCGAATCGGTACTGGTCTCTGGCCGGCGCGCCGGGCGTCTGCGCGTGCGCGGCTCCGAGATTGAGCATACTGCGGCGGTTCTCCGGAAGGTTGGTATTGAGCACCTTGCCGACCGCTTCGTCGGCGAGCTCTCCGGCGGTCAGCGTCAGCTCGTCGCCGTCGCGCAGATGTTTGTCCGCGATCCCGAGGTCATGCTTCTCGACGAACCCACCTCCGCCCTCGACCTGCGCCACCAGGTGGAACTCCTACAGCTCGTCCGCGCGGAGGTCGCCTCACGGAGCTCCTTGGCGCTCGTCGCAATCCACGATCTCAATCTCGCAGCCCGCTACTGCGATGAGCTTGTCATGCTTCACGACGGCCACGTGGTTGCCCAGGGGAGTCCTGCTGACGTTCTCACACCGGATCTTTTGGCCCGCGTCTATGGAATTCGAGCCCGCGTGCTTAATGATGGAGGCGTTCCTGTGGTGTGTCCTATTGAGGAAGACCAGGTTTCTGAGGCCGCATAGTGCGGATTTGGCTGGGGTGCGGGGCATTTCGCTAATCGCCCCAGCCAAGTGGTAACATCTTTTCTCGTTGCACTTGTTGTGCTTGTGCCACACGCCCCCGTAGCTCAGTGGATAGAGCGCCGGTTTCCGGTACCGAAGGTCGGAGGTTCGACTCCTCTCGGGGGCACGTCTTATCCCTTAAGCGGTTAGGTTCGATTAGATTCGCCTGGTTGCTTGAGGGATTTTTGTTTCGGGTGTACCTGGCGGAAGCGGACCAATCCGAGTTACTGACTGCGTTTATGACAAAAATGACCCAAAAAATGGCCTGAAAGTGTCATAAACTCACACAGTTTCACAAGTGCAGCCCGCCGGAGATCCCGGTTAGTTGGCCGGGCGACTGACCGTGCCGTCCGGATAGCGGGCAAAGCGCCCCTCTTCAAAGGGTGCAACCGGATCGTTGGAATCAAACCGCCATGCGCCGAACTCGCCACGCTGGTAGGCATCGAATGCCTCAACGAGCTCTTCGCGGCTATTCGCGACAAACGGGCCATGCTGATACACGGGAGCGCCAATTGATCGGCCTTGGAGGATGAGCGCGAAGGCTCCCTCGTCACCTGCAGAAATGTCCAGTGCCTCGGTTGAGCGCAGCACTGCGCCCTCTTGCACCAGCGTTTCGCCCTCGATAGTGAGGCTGCCGCGTAGAGAGTAGAGAGTCCGAATTGTCTCGGCATGTTTGGTTGGTGGCAACGTTAGCTGTGCGCCCGGCTGCAGGCGCAGCGCCCACACGGCTACATCGGAATCTGGTGCAGCGGCCCAGGATTCCGGTGGTGGAGCAAGCGGCTGAGTATCGCCGAATGCGCCAGCGATGACTTTTACGTCGTAACCGTGGCCATTGTCATCAGTGCCGGTGACGTGTGGAGTGTCCTCGGCCGAAAAAATCTGGAAGTGCGGCTTCGCCCGTTTGCCCGCCGGCGGCAGGTTCAGCCAAATCTGGAACATGTGGTGGGGATTGGGGCCATCGACATGCAAAAGCGGAAACATCTCTGCGTGCGCTGTACCTGCGCCGGTGGTCAGCCACTGCGTGTCGCCCTCGCCGTAACGAGCCTGTGCGCCCTCGGCGTCGGTGTGGTCAACAAAGCCTTCCTCGACGATCGAGATGGTTTCAAAGCCGCGGTGTGGGTGGGAGGGGAAGCCGGGGACGGTTGTGCCGTGGTACATGGACCAGCCGTCCTTGCCGGAAAAGTCCATGCCGATATTACGGCCGAGCAGAGAGGCATCGGGAGCCATAGTTTGGCCCTTGGCCTGTGGATATAGGTCATAGTGGTGGACGGCAAACAGGAAGGGATCCATGCCGGGGAGCTGTGGGTTGTCGGCTACTGAGAACTTTTGAATGATTGCGCTCATGGAAGGCTCCTTTAGCTAGGTTGTTTCATTTTCCATAACGCATTGTTGTCATGTCAATATTCCGAGGTTTGGTTGAAACCGCTGTGGAGCTTCGATTTGAGGTTTAGCCTGGAATCTATGACGGAAACCGAAGTTGCGCTGAAAAGACCCAAAAGCCCTAGTGCAGTATGGGGACAAGCAGTTATCTATGCTGCCATTTTCGGGTTCTTAATCGGAGTCATTGCATGGGCGGGATTGACAACTAAGTGGATTTTTCCCGGTGTGTTGCTACTAATCGCGGTTCAGTTCGTTTTTGATTACCGCAATAGGGAAGGGGTCTTTGACCCGGACTGGGAGGACAATGCCTTCAAATGGGATAAAAGGGCGCGACAAGGTTGGGCTGCAGTCCTTGCGCTGGTTATTGTGCTGGTAGTTGCATCAAATGTGCCGCGGCACCATGTTGGCGCTACCGCTGCGGTGACAATCGTGGCGGTAGCGGTGATGCTATTCGTGTCAGTCAAAAGGTACTGGCCAGGGCGATAACGGGGAGTATTCGCCCCTACCCAGCAATAATCACAATCAAGGTGCGCGGGCCGTGGACACCTTCGACGCGGGAAAGCTCGATATCCGAGGTCGCAGAAGGCCCGGAAATCATAGTGATTGGAGCCGTGGGGTCAACCTCTCGCAGGCGGGAAATGGCCTCCGGAATGCCAGAGACAATCGTTTCTGCTGGGACGACACAAATATGCTTATCCGGCACCAAGGTCAGGGCTCGGCGCCCGGAGGTAGCGGAGCCGTCCAGGAAAATGGTGCCGGTCTCCGCGCAGGTAACCGCAGAGCTGGTGACAATGGCATCGAGTTCGTCCAGTTCGCGGGCGTTGAAACCGGTATCGACGCGGATTTCGGTCGCCCCTTCAGCAGTCTCGCCAGAGCCAAGCCCCGCAACCCAGTCGCGGTCCAAGCCCTCGGGGATACCAATCAGCGAGGCCCCAACATCCGCAATAGCCTTCTTCACTGCGTCATTGATTTCAGTTGCCGAGCTGCCACAACGGCGCACATCGGCTTTGTAATCGGCGATGCGTTCGTCGGCAAGCGAAACGATGTCCTTGTGGGGCAGCTCCGAGCTTCGTTCATAGTCGCGTGGAACGGAGAAGTGCGCGCCGGGCTCGCCGGTGATAATGCCCACGTCAGAGGCTAAATCGCGGCCCTCAAAGGCAATCTTCTGCGCGTTGCGGATGCGGCCGAGAATGTCGTTTTTGGCGCCAGAGTTGGTCATCGCTAGGACTCCTTTTCGCTTTGGCCATTGATCTTGGTCGGTACCTGATGCGCCGATTCGCGCGCCAGCTGTGTCGAGAAATCCTCCGAACCCCACAGTGAGCGGAACGGCTTCTTCGGCGGAACTGGGGTATCACGCGCATCCGACCACCCGCTGAGGAAGAGTGGCAGAGCGTGAATCTCGCCGTCCTTCAAACCGAGTACGCGGGCGAGGGAGGCCATCTTTGCGCTCATGTTCCACAGCTTCTGATTGCCCATGATGAACCCGAGCGTGGCAAACAGCTTGCCCTCCACCGGCGGGCGGTGCTCCGTGACCTTACGGTGACGCAGCTCCAGCAGTGCCGCAGGGATGTCAATTCGCACCGGGCAGACCTCAAAGCAAGCCCCGCACAGCGAGGACGCATAGGGCAGCGAAGCATTCGGATCATCGTAGGAATCCATGCCAGTGAGCTGCGGGGACAAAATCGCACCAATCGGGCCCGGGTAGACCGAACCGTAAGCGTGCCCGCCCACGTGTTCATAAACAGGGCAGATATTCAGGCATGCCGAGCAGCGAATGCACTTCAGCGCTTCACGCCCAATCGGATCTGCAAGAGTGGCCGAGCGCCCATTGTCCAGCAACACAATGTGGAAATTCTTCGGGCCGTCGCCGTCGGTCGTTCCCGTCCACAGAGAGGTGTAGGGATTCATACGCTCGCCTGTCGACGACCGTGGCAGTAGCTGCAAGAACACTTCCAGATCCTGGAAGGTGGGAAGCAGCTTCTCAATACCCATCACCGAAATCAGTGTTTCCGGCAGCGTGAGACACATACGGCCGTTGCCCTCTGACTCGACGACGGCCACAGTACCGGTTTCGGCCACACCGAAGTTGGCGCCGGAAATCGCAACCTTGGCCTCCATAAACTGCTCGCGCAGAAACTTACGGGATGCCTCGGCCAGATCGGCCGGATTGGCTTTCAAATCCGGGTCGACTCCTGGGATTCCATTGAGGAAGATCTCGCGGATATCCTCGCGATTGCGGTGGATAGCAGGAACCAGGATGTGGCTCGGCATGTCGTCGGCAAGCTGAACGATGAGTTCCGCCAGGTCGGTTTCGCGGGCGGTGATGCCGGCATCGGCAAGCGCTTCGTTCAAGCCGATTTCCTGTGTGGCCATCGACTTAATCTTGACGACCTTTTCTTCGCCGGTCTCTTTCACCAAGTCCGTGATGATGCGGTTTGCCTCGGCGGCATCGCGCGCCCAGTGGACGTGACCGCCGGCGTTCGTAACTGACTCTTCAAACTGCTCCAGCAGTTCCGGCAGACGCGCCATAACATCGCGCTTGATGTGGCTGCCCGCGAGCCGCAGCTGCTCCCAGTCATTCTTCTCGGCTACGACATGCGCGCGCTTCTGACGAATCGAACGCGTGGCATGACCGACATTTTCGCGCATGCGAGTGTTCTTGAGCTCCTCGTGCGCTGCGGCCGTGAACCCGCGCGTACCGCGCAGATGCCCGACGTTGTGCGGCGCGCGGGGAGGAAGGGCTGGCATGCCGACGTTAACTGCGACCATTACTGTTCACCTCGCAGGGAAGCTTCTTGGCGGTTGTGCACATCAAACGGGGTCTCCTTGGTGGAGGCCAGAATCTCGGCCATATGGATGGCGTGCACGCCAGAGTCCTGGCGACGCAGCGCGCCACCGATATTGAGCAAGCAGGAAGCATCGCCAGCGGTGACGAACTCCGCTTCCGTAGCGCGGATATTGGCTGTCTTGTCGGCAACCATTGCAGCGGAAGTCTCCGCATTTTTCACCGCGAAGGTGCCGCCGAAACCGCAGCACTCCGCCGCGCCGGGCAGCTCGCGCAGATCGATTCCATCGACTGCGCTGAGCAGCCGCCACGGACGGTCACCCACCTTGAGTACCCGCAAGCTGTGACAGGTGGAGTGGTAGGTCACTGAGTGGGGGAAGTAAGCACCGACGTCAGTCACACCAGCGACATCGGTGATGAACTCGGAGAGATCCAGCGTCTTGTTCGCGCAGGCCTGTGCCGCGTGGACTTGGGCACGGGTACCGTAGCGGCCCGCAATCATCGGATGCTGGTGGCGAACGGCGCCGGCGCAGGAACCGGACGGGGCGACAACGTAATCAATCGAGGAATCTGCAAAAGCATCAGCGTAGGTGTCCAGCTGAGGAAGGACTTCCTTCTGGTACCCGGTGTTGACGTGCATTTGGCCGCAGCAGGTTTGTTGTGGTGGAAAGACCACATCGCATCCTAGGCGCGTGAGAACTCTGGCGGTCGCACTCACTGCATCTGGAAACATCATGTCCCCGATGCAGGTCGCGAAAAGTGCTACTTTCACGGTCGCTCCAAAAAGGGTTGAGGGGTAAGGCAATAATTTCCTACCTGAATGCTACGCCTAGCCCCGGATTAAATCTGTTCTCAACCTGAATTCGGCTGGACCGTGAAAGCGGTGTAGGACAGCCGGACGCGGTGGCCTGCAGATACCCCTCAAATCAATCTTTTGGTGGCTGATGTTTCCACGACTGCGATTGACCTAATAGGATAGGCAATCGTGAATCCTGCTGATCTTGCTGTACTAGTCCGAAAAGTCACCGTCGAGGTTTTGACTGCCCACGATGCCGATGTCTCTATCGTGCCGGAAAACCCGACCGTCGAGCGTCCGCGTAACCCTGAGCACGGCGACTATGCAACCAATATCGCCATGCAGCTGGGCAAGCGCGTCGGCATGGTGCCGCGTGACTTGGCAACTGAAATTGCCACAGCGCTCGGCGCTTCTGAGGGCATCGATGAAGCAACCATCGCAGGCCCGGGCTTTATTAACATCCGCCTGGCCTCCGATGCCCAGGGCAAGATCGTCGAGGACGTCCTGGCAGCGGGGGAGAAGTGGGGTCATGCCGACTTCAACTCCAACCTCGACGTGAACCTGGAGTTCGTCTCCGCGAATCCGACCGGGCCGATCCACCTGGGCGGTACTCGCTGGGCAGCAGTCGGTGACGCTCTCGGTCGTGTCCTGTCTGCCACCGGTGCCAAGGTCACTCGCGAGTACTACTTCAATGACCACGGTCGCCAGATTGACCGCTTCTCCGACTCCTTGGTTGCAGCCGCTCGCAACGAGCCGACTCCGGAAGATGGCTACGGCGGAGAGTACATCCAGGACATCGCCGCTGCTGTGCTGGAGAAGAACCCGCAGGCACTCGAGGGCTCTGAGGAAGAGGTCCAGGAGCACTTCCGCGCCATCGGCGTGGACATGATGTTCGAGCACATCAAGAAGTCTCTGCACGAGTTCGGCACCGATTTCGACGTTT
Source organism: Corynebacterium sp. MSK047 (assembly GCF_030232285.1). Classification (NCBI taxonomy): domain Bacteria; kingdom Bacillati; phylum Actinomycetota; class Actinomycetes; order Mycobacteriales; family Corynebacteriaceae; genus Corynebacterium; species Corynebacterium sp. MSK047. Next base: position 43,741 of record NZ_JASPJI010000003.1, read on the forward strand.
ACTTCCACGAAAACTCGCTGTTCGAGTCCGGTCAGGTAGAAGCAGCTGTCAATTCCCTGAAGGAAAACGGCAAGCTCTACGAAGCTGACGGCGCATGGTGGCTGAAGTCCACCGATTACGGTGACGACAAGGACCGCGTGGTCATCAAGTCCGACGGCGACGCAGCCTACATCGCAGGTGACATCGCATACGTTAAGAACAAGTTCGACCGCGGCCACAACCTGTGCATCTATATGCTGGGTGCCGATCACCACGGCTACATCGCGCGTCTGCGCGCGGCCGCTGCAGCGCTCGGCTACAACGCCGATGGCGTCGAGGTGCTCATCGGTCAGATGGTCAACTTGCTACGCGACGGCAAGGCTGTCCGGATGTCCAAGCGTGCGGGCACAGTGGTCACCTTGGACGACCTGGTTGAGGCAATCGGCGTCGATGCTGCTCGCTACTCGCTAATCCGTTCCTCCGTGGACTCCAGCCTGGATATCGACCTGGGGCTGTGGGCTTCGCAGTCCAGCGACAACCCGGTCTACTACGTCCAGTACGGTCACGCTCGTCTGTGCTCAATCGGTCGCCGTGCCGAAGAGGCCGGTGTGACCAGCGAAGGCGCTGACTTCTCCCTGCTGGTAGAGGACCGCGAAGGTGAGCTCATCCGCACTATCGGTGAGTTCCCGGCCATCATCAAGTCTGCTGCTGACCTGCGGGAACCACACCGCATTGCCCGTTACGCTGAGCAGCTTGCCGGTGTCTTCCACCGCTTCTACGACACCTGCCAGATCCTGCCAAAGGCAGACGAAGAGGTATCCGAGCTACACCGTGCTCGTCTCGGCCTGGCTGAGGCTACCCGCCAGACGCTGGCCAATGCTCTGCAGCTGCTCGGTGTTACTGCACCTGAGCGCATGTAGTCGAACGCGCCCGTAAAACTACACCCCGTTGCTCCGCCCGGGTAACGGAGAAAGAGAGCTGTTTCGTGCCTATCGACGGCAATGGTTTCGAACTGGGTGGCTACACCCGACCCGACTCCACCCAATTTAATGAACTACCAGCGCATGTCTGGCCAACTACCGCCCGTCGTCGGGGCGCTGACGAAGAGAATCCCGGCTCGGTGGAAATTGGTGGCGTGAGCCTGGTCGACATTGCCAAGGAGTTTGGCACTCCGGTTTTTGTCGTCGATGAGCAGGACTTCCGCTCTCGCTGCCGCTCGATGGCCAAGGCCTTCTGCGGCGCGGAGAATGTCCACTACGCATCCAAGGCTTTCCTGTCGAAGACCATTGCCCGCTGGGTAATGGAGGAGGGGCTGCATCTCGATGTCGCCTCGGGCAACGAGATGGCTATCGCTCTGGCGGCGGGTTTCCCAGCCAAGGACATGACCTTCCACGGCAACAACAAGTCCACCGCTGAGCTGCGTGATGCTATCTCCGCTGGCGTGGGCAAGATTGTGCTTGACTCCCGTTCGGAGCTGCGTCGCCTGTCCCAGGTGGCGGCTGAAGCAGGCGTGGTGCAGGACGTGCTCGTTCGCGTGAAGCCCGGTGTGGAAGCGCACACCCACGAGTTCATTGCTACTGCGCATGAAGATCAGAAGTTCGGCTTTTCCCTCGCGTCCGGTTCGGCGCTGGAAGCTGCCAACCTCGTAGAAGAGGACGACAATCTGCGCCTGGTTGGTCTGCACTGCCACATCGGCTCCCAGATTGTCGATTCCGACGGTTTCATTCTCGCCGCCGAGCGCGTGTTCTCACTGGTGGAAAAGCTGGTCGAACGCCACGGCACTGAAATCTCGGAACACTTCAACACCCTCGACCTCGGTGGCGGTTTCGGAATCGCCTACACCGCAGGCGAGCAGCCCCTCGACGTTGCTCCGCTTGCCGACGAGATCCTCACTGCCGTAGACAAGCTTGCGCAGCGTATCGGCATTGCGACTCCGACAGTGGCTGTTGAACCAGGTCGTGCCATCGTTGGCCCGTCCATGGTCACGGTGTACGAAGTGGGCACTTTGAAGGATGTGACCATCGATGACGGCATGACCCGTCGTTACGTATCGGTCGATGGCGGCATGAGCGACAATATTCGTCCGGCGCTTTACGGCTCGAACTATGATGGTCGCGTTGTTAATCGCGAGGTGTCCGGTTCCAGGATTCCCACCCGCGTCGTCGGAAAGCACTGTGAATCGGGAGACATTCTGATTAACGATGCGAACTACCCGAACGACATTGTCGAGGGTGATCTGTTCGCGCTCGCTGCTACTGGGGCATACTGTTACGCAATGGCCAGCCGCTACAACATGCTGACGCGACCACCAGTAGTGTCGGTATGCGATGGTCAAGTGACCCAAATATTAAGACGAGAAACCGTACAAGACTTACTAAGCCTGGAGTGTGAAACGCCACGATGACTGCCGCAACGAATAATCCTGGAAAGGGCGAGGGCCACAAAGTTGGTGTCGCTATTTTAGGTCTTGGCACAGTCGGTACTGAGGTTTACCGCCTGCTCAACGAGAAGGCTGAGGACTTCGAGCGCCGCATCGGCGGACCGGTCGAGGTCGTTGGTATTGCTGTGAGCGACAAGACCAAGCCGCGTCCGAATGTGGATCAGGATCTTCTTACCGACGATGCTTTTTCGCTGGTTCAGCGCGAGGACGTTGACCTGGTAGTCGAGGTCATCGGCGGCATTGATTACCCACGTCGCGTTGTGCTGGAGGCACTGCGTGCCGGCAAGTCGGTCGTGACCGCCAACAAGGCACTCGTCGCCGCACACGGTGAGGAGCTCTCTGAGGCTGCCGATTCCTCGGGTGTCGACCTGTTCTTTGAGGCAGCTGTGGCGGCAGCTATCCCGGTCGTCGGTCCGCTCCGTCGTTCGCTGGCCGGTGACACTGTCAATAAGGTCATGGGCATTGTCAACGGCACTACCAACTTCATCCTTGATGCGATGGACTCCACCGGTGCGGACTACGACGAGATGCTGGCAGAGGCCACCCGCCTGGGTTACGCCGAGGCCGACCCGACTGCAGACGTCGAGGGCCACGATGCCGCTTCCAAGGCAGCTATTCTGGCCAGCCTGGCATTCCACACTCGCGTGACTGCTGATGACGTTCACTGTGAGGGTATTACCGAGATCACCGCTGACGACATTGCAGCCGCCAAGAGTGCCGACTGCACCATTAAGCTGCTGGCTACCTGTGAGCGGGTTACGGACGAAAATGGCAAGGAGTCCATTTCCGCCCGCGTGTACCCAGCGCTGATTCCACGTCGTCACCCGCTGGCAACTGTGCGTGAGTCTTTCAACGCTGTCTTCATTGAGGCCGAGGCCGCTGGTCGCCTGATGTTCTACGGCAACGGCGCTGGTGGTAATCCGACCGCCTCCGCAGTGCTCGGTGACCTCGTTGCAGCTGCTCGCAACATTGTCCACGGTGGTCGCGCACCGGGAGATTCCACCTACGCTAACCTGCCGATTCTCGACTTCGGTGACGTTCGCACCCGCTACCACATCGACCTGCACGTCGATGATCGTGTCGGAGTGCTTGCCGATGTCGCTCGCACCTTCTCTGATCACAACATCTCCCTGCGCACCGTCCGCCAGGAAGAGGGCGCCAACGGCGCTCGCCTGGTCATCGTGACCCACAAGGCACTGGAGAAGGATTTGGAAGCAACGGTCGATGAATTGCGCGCCAACGACGCGGTTTTGGCCGTCAACAACGTCATTCGTATCGAAGGAATGGATATCTAAATGGCACAGGAGCTTTTCCCGGGTCAGAAGGTCACCGTCACGGTTGCAGGTTCGTCAGCGAACTTGGGCCCGGGCTTCGACACCCTGGGGTTAGCAGTTGCGCTCTACGACATCGTCGAGGTCGAGGTCATCGAGTCCGGTGTCGTCGTTGAAATTCACGGCGAGGGCGAAGTTGACCTGCCGCGCAACGAATCTAATCTGGTTGTGCGCGCGATTCGCGCGGGCCTTCGTGCCGCAGGTGTCGAGGCACCGGGGCTGAAGGTTATTTGCCACAACACCATTCCGCAGTCGCGCGGTCTGGGCTCTTCCGCAGCCGCCGCCGTCGCCGGTGTCGCTGCCGCTAACGGTCTGGCGGGCTTCCCGCTTACCGACGACCAGGTGATCCAGGAATCCTCGGTCTTCGAGGGCCACCCGGATAACGCTGGCGCATCCGTTCTCGGCGGGGCAGTGGTCAGCTGGACTGACAAGCCTGTCGATGGTCGCACCGCACCTCAGTACCGAGCAGTGAGCATTCCGGTGCATGAGTCCATTCAGGCGACCGCACTCGTACCGGCATTCCACGCCTCCACGAATGCAGTCCGTCAGGTGCTGCCGAGCGATGTTTCGCATGTCGACGCTCGTTTCAATGTCTCCCGTACTGCGGTTATGACCGCAGCGCTGCAGTCCCACCCGGAACTGCTGTGGGAGGGAACGCGAGATCGCCTGCACCAGCCGTACCGCTCCGACGTGCTGCCGGTGACCGCAGAGTGGGTCAACCGCCTGCGCAACCGTGGCTACGCGGCATTCCTCTCGGGTGCTGGCCCGACCTGTATGGTTCTGGGAACTACTGCAGTAGATGAGAAGATCTTGGACGATGCCCGCGAGGCTGGCATCAAGGTCATGGAGCTGGGAATCGGTGAGCCGGTTAAGGTCGTGGTCGACGGCTAAGCCGCCGCTGCGGCCAGGTGCCGAGCCAGTGGCTTAGCCTGCCACCTACTTTTCGCCCGGCCCCTTCAGTTTCACGATGCTGTACTGACCTGCGCTCAAGTGCGAGCGCAGGTCTTTCTTGTCGAACTTGCCCACTGAGGTCTTATCGATTGAGTCCACGAAGGCCCAGTACTCCGGCAGCATCCACTTTGGCAGCTTTGGCCGCAGCTCATCGCGGAGCATTTCAGCGGTCTCCTTGCTCGGTTCAACTTCCGGCATCAGCACCGTAATGGCCAGCGGGCGCTCACCCCACTTTTTATCTGGCATGCCGATAATCGCGCACTCGAGCACCTGTGGGCTTTCCATTACGAAGTTTTCCAGCTGAGCGGAGTAGATCCACTCGCCACCGGAACGAATGACATCGCGAGCACGGTCATGAATAGTCAGGTAGCCGTCGTGAGTAATCGAGCCGACATCGCCAGTGCGGAGCCACCCGTCCTCGGTGAACTGTTCGCTAGCCTCGTCGACCTCCGCACCGCGGAAGAAGTGCGCGGTGCCTCCATCTTGAGCCTCCGGAGAACTGTAGTAGCCTCCGGTGACCGTGTTGCCGCGCACCTGCAGCTCACCCTGGTTGCGGTCATGCAGGTCGAGCACGCGGTCGTTGTCATCAACAATGCGGAACTGCATGATGTCCGGGAAACGCCCTTGGCTGACACGGTAGCGTTCGCGGGCCTCACCGGAGGCGCCGTACGGAGGTCGTGCCACGGTACCGATAGGCGAAGTCTCGGTCATGCCCCAGAAGTGGATGACATCGACACCGTAGCGCTCTTCCCATAGCCGAATCAGTGCAGGTGGGACAGGGGAACCGCCCGAGAAAATCTCCTGCAGACTCATGCGCTTCGGAGGATTGCTGAGGTAGTGCGCCATGAGGTTAATCCACAGCGTCGGCACGCCCTGAGCTACGCGCGGCATTGAGGTTTCGATGATTTCTGCCAGACGCGGTGCGGACAGGTCCGCGCCGGGGAAGATCAGCGATGCCCCGCACATGAAGGAGGCCAGCGGCACGCCCCAGGACAGGACGTGGTAAATGGGCACACAGCAAAGCCACGGGTTTCCATGCGAAATGGCAAAGGAGTCAGTGGTGCGCATATTCAGGCTGTGCAAGTACAGCGAACGGTGGCTGTAGACGACACCTTTAGGTGCGCCCTCGGTGCCCGTCGAATAGCACATGGCTGCACCGGAGTTTTCATCGAGCTCAGGCCAGTCGAAGCGGCTGGGGCGTCCGTCGATGAGCGATTCGTAGGAGTACCACGGGATGCCATCTGGCAGTTGCTCAGCCACGTCGGACAGATCACCGATACCGATAATGATGACAGCGCGGACGCGCGGGCAGTGGGGAAGAACCTCGGCGAGCAGTTCGATCTCGGTCGGGTCCGCGATAATGACCTGGTCATCGGCGTGATTGATAATGTGCACAATCTGATCCGGCATGAGCTGCTTGTTCAGCGGCTGGAACACCGCGCCCATGGAGGCGACGCCGAGGAAGACCTCGAAGTGTTCGGCGCAGTTGTACATCAGGGTAGCGATGCGCTGATCCCCGTCGATGCCGAGCTCATCGCGAAGTGCATGTGCCAGCGCACTAGCGCGTGCGGCGATGGCGGCAAAAGTGGTGGTCTCGGGGCCGTCACTGTTCCAGGAGGTCACCGGAGTCCGACCGTGAATGGTGCGACCGTATTCCACAATCTGAGCGATATTGAGAGGAATATGAGGCATCGTACTGCGCATGAGCTCTACAGTACCGACTCACAGCCCCGCGACCTAGCGAAACGCAGGTGAGAACTAGTGTTGCTACCTGACTATTTGGTGACTATCCTTGGGCAATAGGTCGTTTTCAATACGCGGCTAGATACGTACTTCTTCATGTACTCCGCATGCCGTTGACCTTCGCAGTTGTTCACACAACGCGATGGCGCAACGTGACATTGAAAACACATAAATCAGTAGTGCGACTACATAGTCTTGCGGTGCTGTGGACCTAAAATTTCCTAACCATCTTCAGCCCGGACGCTCGGGTTTGAGATGCGGAAATAATGTAGGCAAGATGCCTCGGTTTAGTTTCAACGTCGAGGTCTTTTGCCTGGCTTTTTCGATAGTTTCCCGTCAGCTGCGGCTACTTTTCCGCACGTGGTAAAGGTTCGACGACGGAGCACACGCGGTGGCGGGCAGTAAGAGCGAAAAAGTGTCAATGACATAGCCCCCTGTAGAGAGTGACTGCAGGGAAGGTCGATGAAAGGACATCCGTGACCGATACGGACACCACTGCCACGGCAGGCGGCCCAGAGAATCTTGCGGCCCTCCGAATGGCAGAACTGCGTGAAATCGCTTCCAGCAAGGGCATTCGCGGCATCTCCGCCATGCGCAAGCATGAGCTGATTGAGGCCATTAAGAATGGTGCCCCGGCTGCTGGTTCCGCTCCAGCTCGGAAATCTCGCGCGAAGAAGGCTGCGGCTGGGGCTGCGGATACCGGCTCCAAGGCGAAGGATGCCAAGGAATCGCCGTCGGAAAGCGCGGATAAGGGTTCCAGTAAGAGCGCCGACAAGAGCGACAAGGGCAACGACAAGCGAGACGACGCCAACGCGGATGGTCGCGAGGAGATGTCCCGTTCTCAGCAGCGTCGAAATCGTCGTAACCGTGCTCGTCAGCGCGAGCAGGAGAATCAGGACGATCGCAGCAACGATAGCCGCGACGATTCCGATAACGGCAACGACCGCGGTGATCGCAACGACAATCGCAACGATCGTAATGATCGTAATGACCGCGGTGATCGCAACGACCGTAATAACCGCAACGATCGCAACAACCACGATCGAGACAACGACGATGAAGGCCGCGGCAACCGCAACAACCGCCGCGGTCGCAACAACAATCGCAATAACGACCGCAATAACCATGACGATGACGGTCGTGGCAACCGTAACCGCCGCAACCGTCGCAATCGCCGCGACCGTCGCGGACGCGATAACAACGGTGGGGGACACGGCGGTCAGGACGAGATCCGCGAGGATGACGTTCTCCAGCCGGTGGCTGGCATCGTCGATGTGCTAGATAACAAGACCGCATTCGTGCGCACGTCCGGATACCTGCCGGGCTCTAACGATGTGCTGGTGTCCGCGCAAATGGTTCGTAAATACGGTCTGCGCAAGGGCGACGCCGTCACTGGTCAGGTCCGCATGCCGCGTGAGAATGGCTCGGGCCAGGTCACTCATGGCAACGGCCGTAATCGCCGCAAGTACAACCCGCTGGTCAAGGTCGAAACTGTAAACGGCATCGATCCGGAGCAGGCAAAGCAGCGGCCGAACTTCGCTAAGCTCACCCCGCTGTACCCGAACCGTCGCCTGCGTCTGGAGACCGAGCAGAAGATCCTCACCACTCGCGTCATCGACCTGATTATGCCGATTGGTAAGGGTCAGCGTGCGCTCATCGTTTCGCCGCCGAAGGCCGGTAAGACCACGATCCTGCAGAACATCGCGAACGCTATCGCGACGAACAACCCCGAGTGCTACATGATGGTCGTGCTTGTCGACGAGCGCCCGGAGGAAGTCACCGACATGCAGCGCAGTGTCCGTGGCGAGGTTATTGCTTCTACCTTCGACCGCCCGCCGTCAGATCACACGGCAGTGGCCGAGTTGGCTATTGAGCGTGCAAAGCGTCTGGTGGAACAGGGGCAGGACGTCGTCGTACTGCTGGACTCCATTACCCGCCTTGGCCGTGCGTACAACAACTCTTCGCCGGCATCGGGACGAATCCTCTCCGGTGGTGTGGACTCCAACGCTCTGTACCCACCGAAGCGCTTCTTGGGTGCTGCCCGAAACATCGAAGAAGGCGGCAGCCTCACCATCATCGCCACCGCGATGGTGGAGACCGGCTCCGCAGGCGATACCGTCATCTTCGAGGAGTTCAAGGGCACCGGTAACGCCGAGCTGAAGCTCGACCGTAAAATCTCCGAGCGCCGCGTGTTCCCGGCAGTGGATGTCAACCCGTCGGGTACTCGTAAGGATGAGCTGCTGCTCAGCACGGAGGAGGCTCGCATTATGCACAAGCTGCGCCGCATCCTCTCCGCGCTGGAGTCGCAGGCTGCTATTGACCTGTTGATTAAGCAGCTGAAGAAGACCCGGAACAATAAGGAATTCCTGATGCAGGTGGCTTCTTCTGCACCAATGGCCGCCGACGTTGATGTGGACGACATGCTTTAGCTGGGGTTAGCCGCAAACCACAGCACCTACTAGCATTTCACCCATCACAATCTGAAGGAATATTCAATGGCTAATCAGGTTTCCGCAGTTGACGACATTCTCTCCGAATACCACGGGCTCGAGGCGCAGCTGGCTGACCCCGAGCTGCACAACGACCCGAAGGCTGCCCGTAAGGTCGGCAAGCGCTTCAATGAGTTGCAGCCGGTCATTCAGACTCACAAGAAGCTGACTGAGGTCCAGGATGACCTGGAAGCAGCTCGCGAGATGGCATACGAGGACTCCGAGTTCGCAGCTGAGGCTGAGCGTCTCGCTGCCGAGGCAGAGGAACTCGAGGAAAAGCTCGCCGACCTGCTGGCTCCGCGAGATCCGCACGACAGCGATGACATCGTTATGGAGCTCAAGTCCGGTGCCGGCGGTGAGGAGGCTGCGCTCTTCGCAGGTGAGCTCGCTCGCATGTACCAGCGCTATGCAGAAAAGCACGGCTTTACCACCGAGATTCTCGGTCTGTCCGAGTCTGATCTCGGCGGCGTGAAGGACATGACTATGTCCATCCGAGCTAAGACTCCGTCCCGCGACGGTGCGTGGAGCGTGTTCAAGTTTGAAGGTGGCGTCCACCGCGTGCAGCGCGTGCCGGTTACCGAATCTCAGGGCCGTATTCAGACGTCCGCCGCTGGTGTGCTGGTCTACCCGGAGCCCGACGAGGTCGAAGACATCCAGATTGATGAAAAGGATCTGCGTGTCGACGTCTACCGCTCCTCCGGTAAGGGCGGTCAGGGTGTTAACACCACTGACTCCGCCGTTCGCCTGACGCACCTGCCGACTGGTCTCGTTGTTACCTGTCAGAAGGAACGCTCGCAGATTCAGAACAAGGCCCGCGCTATGCAGGTCCTTGCTGCTCGACTGCAGCAGATGAAGGAGGAGGAGATCGCCGAGGCCGCCTCTGACCAGCGTAAGTCTCAGGTGCGCAACATGGATCGCTCCGAGCGCATCCGCACTTACAACTTCCCGGAGAACCGCGTTTCCGATCACCGCATCGGTTACAAGGCTCACAACCTGGACTCGGTGCTGGGCGGCGACATGGATGACCTGCTCAAGGCCCTCCACGACGCGGAGCGCGCTGAGCGTCTTGAAGCCGAGTAGCCCCACGCCCGCAGAAAATAGCTCGCCGACGTTACCGGATTCCGTCCGTACCCTCGGCGAGCTGTTTCGCTATGCGCGTCGCACGCTTGACGACGCGGCGCTGGCTTCTCCGGATGCCGACGCGCGGGCGCTAATTGCAGCTGCTATCAATGCGGGACCGGCAGACATCATCTTCCGCGGAGACGAACCGTACACCGATGAGGACGGTCGCAAGTATCTGGCCGAGGTACTGGCCCGCAGAGTGGCGCGTGAGCCACTGCAGCACATCCTCGGTACGGCGCCGATGATGAGCCTGGAACTACAGGTTGGGCCCGGTGTTTTTGTACCCCGTCCGGAGACGGAACTGCTTGCGCAGTGGGCAATCGATCGAGCCCGTGAACTGGTCGCAAGTGGCGTCGTCAAGCCGAAAATCGTTGACTTGTGTACTGGATCCGGTGCGTTGGCGTTGGCGATCGCCGATGCCGTACCCGAAGCGGACGTGGTGGCTGTGGAGCTCTCTGAGCGGGCACGGGCGTGGGCTGCGAAGAATATCGAGACGTACGGCGATGGGCGTGTGCGTCTGATTGCTGGCGATGTCACGGATGTTCAGCTGATTGATGATGGCGCTGAGCTCGCAGAATGGGTAGGCGAGACCGACATTGTTGTGTCCAACCCTCCATATGTGCCCGAAGACACCGAAGTTGACCCCGAAGTGAGAGCTGATCCGCACTCTGCGGTCTTCGGCGGCGACGATGGGCTAGATGTCATTCGACCTATGATGAACCTAGTGGATGCGCTGGTGCGGCCGGGTGGAGTCATCGGCATCGAGCACGATGACTCTTCAGGAGACGATGTCAGTTCACTGCTAAAGGACACCTGGGATTACGCTGATGTAGAGGTCCACCGTGACTTTGCGGGCCGTGACCGTTTTACGGTGGGACGCAAAAATTGATCTTAAAAGCAAACTTTGAAGCAGGAGCACAAATCTGATGAGCAGGATTATGGACTGCAGCACAGATGAAAACCGCGAACGCGCAATTGCAGCAGCAGTAGATGCAGTGAAGGCAGGACGGCTGGTCGTTATGCCTACCGATACCGTCTACGGCCTTGGCTGCGATGCCTTTGATAACCAGGCCGTTGCCTCCTTGCTGCGTGCCAAGCACCGCGGCCCGGATATGCCGGTACCGGTGCTCGTGGGTTCCTGGAACACGATTGAGGGGCTCGTCCGCGAATACTCGCCAGCTGCTCGCACGCTGGTGGAGGCTTTCTGGCCGGGCGGACTGTCGCTGGTTGTGAACCAGGCGCCGAGCTTGCCGTGGAACCTTGGTGATACCGCGGGTACGGTCATGCTGCGCATGCCGCTGCACCCAATTGCTATCGAGATTCTGCGCCGCACCGGTCCGATGGCCGTGTCCAGTGCGAACATCTCCGGCCAGGCACCGGCCACCAATGCCGTGCGTGCCAAGCAGATGTTGGGTGGGGAAGCGGCTGTCTACGTCGACGGCGGCGAAGCCACGATTGGCACCCCATCGACGATTGTCGATATCTCGACTCCAGTGCCGCGGATTCTGCGCGAAGGCGCTGTGTCAGCAGCGGCGGTTGCCGAGGTTTTGAGTACTACGCCCGAGCGACTGCTGGGGCAGTAGTCTTGTCTACCTAAGGCTTTTCCTGTTTAGTATCTGCAGCGATTGTGTGGGTGAGTAGTACCTAGTGGCGGACATGAGCTTATTGGCAGCCCAGTCGGGTGGGGCAGGTGTGCCCATCCGCGAGCTCGCCATGCTCGTTTTAGTTTCCGCTGCTGTCAGTTATTTGCTCACTGGAGTGGTGCGTTATGTGCTGGTCCGCTCGGGCTGGTTGGATGCGCCCCGCACGCGCGATGTCCACGATATTCCGAAGCCCAGGCTCGGAGGCGTGGCGATGTACTCCGGGGTGGTCGCAGCTATCGCCCTTGCCTCGGTGATGCCGGCTCTCAACCGTGGTTTTCCGCCCATGACTCCAGATATGAGGGCAGTTGTAGCGGCCGCGTCGCTCTTGCTAATCGTCGGTATTTGGGATGACCTCTTTGACTTAGATGCCCTCACGAAGTTGGTGGGGCAGGTCGCGGCGGCACTTTTGATGTCATTTATGGGCGTCAATTGGTATCTGCTCTATATCCCGTTCAGTGGCGGCGCCACGCTCATTCTCGATCCAATCATGTCCACAGTCTTGACTGTCCTATTTACTGTGGCATTGATTAACGCCTTCAACTTTGTTGACGGCATCGATGGCCTCGCAGCTGGACTCGGCATGATCGCCGCAGCTGCAATCCTTGTCTATTCGATGGTCATGCTCCATGACCAAGGCGGTACTGTCTCTGCCTATCCACCCGCGATGATTTCCGCGTGTCTCCTCGGCGCTTGTCTGGGCTTCTTGCCACACAACTTCGAACCCGCACGCATTTTCATGGGCGATTCCGGCGCCATGATGATCGGTTTGCTGCTCGCTGCTGCATCGGTGTCGGCGTCGGGACGCATCGCGCCCTCCATGTACGGCACCGCTGACGTCATCGCTCTAATCTCGCCGATTGTGGTCGTCATCGCAGCAATTAGCGTGCCAATGCTAGACCTACTTCTCGCTGTCGTTCGCCGCGTCAGTCAGGGCAAGTCACCTTTCTCACCCGACAAAATGCATATTCACCACCGCCTCTTGTCGATGGGGCACAGTCATCGCCGCGTGGTGCTAGTGCTTTACCTATGGGTGTCGGTCGTCGCGTACGCCGCCGTTGCCACCACCATTTTCCCCTTTGAATTCGTCGCTCTCACCTTCGGGGTCCTGCTTATCATCGCGGTTGTCTTCACCCTCCGTCGTCGCAATGCGCTTGCCGACGACCGTTCAAGGGGAGCGCGTCCCAGAAGTGGAAGTGGGGTCCGGCAGGTTATAAGACGTCGACGTGGACGCAGAAGGTACAATCTTCGACCGTGACTGAAAAAACAACTCCGGAGCCCGAGTCTAAATACGATGATTCGCGGCGACCGCTGCTGGCTGCTGCTCGCTCGGGCGCAATCGCGCTCGCTGTGATTACCGTGCTTTCGCTGCTGGTCTGGGGTGGCAAAAACGGTATGCCCGGTGTCTGGGGCGTACTCCTTGGAGCGGGCATTAGCGGAAGCTTCGTATTGCTTACCGTTCTAGGCATCCTCTTTACTGCTCGAACTTCGCCGTCCGTTACGCTTGCCGTTGTACTGGGTGGTTGGTTGTTGAAGATTGTCGTACTAATCGGTGTCCTGGTTGTTATTAGAAATCTTGAGTTTTATGACAACATGACTTTCTTCGTCACTGTTGTACTCACTCTGATGGTGACACTCGGTGCAGAAGTGTGGGGAATGTCGCAATCTAACCTCACTTATGTGCAACCAATGAAGGACGAATAGCTCGTTAATAACTTGTTGACCTGCTGAGAGGCTGCAATACGCTTCTAAAACCGCAGGTAATAAGCATATTGTCCAGTTTGTGCAGAAGATGCCACAAATAGAGGCCGAAACCCACAGCGGGGGTCGGCCTCTTTGTTGGATTCGGGGTCGGAAACGCGGGGGTGTACCGGGTGGGGAAAATGAGTCAGAACTGTTATCCTGAGTTTCGGGTAAGACGGCCTGTAGCGAAATAACTATCATTTCCACAGGTACGGTCCCCGTGAGCGCCGTGCTGATGAGCGAATGGAATCCGCGGCGCGACACGTTAAATGACGTCCTTCGCACCGCTTGACAATAGTTCTAGCGGCCCAATCACGGGAGAGAACGCTGAGCGTTACAACACTTGCCGAGATGCGGGGTGAGTTTCACTCACCCAACTTGCAGGAGGAGTATTTCCCGGGTGAACAATTTGGCGACTTCATTCTAGGTGGCAGTGGCGACTGGTACGCCATGGACCGCCTGATGATTGTTCGTCTTTTGATGGCCGTGATCGTCGCCGTGTTCTTCGTCGTCGCAATGCGTCGTCCGAAGCTCGTGCCGACTGGTCTGCAGAACGTTGCGGAGTTGATGCTGGACTTCGTCCGCATCCACATCGCGGAGGAGATTCTGGGTAAGAAGGAGGGGCGTCGTTTCCTTCCGGTTCTGGCCACCATCTTCTTCCTTGTTATCTCGATGAATATTGCGGCTATTATTCCTGGCCTCAATATTTCGCCGAACGCCCGAATCGGTATGCCACTGGTTCTGGCCCTGTTCGCATACGTTGCCTTCATTTACGCGGGCTCGAAGAAGATGGGCTTCTTCAAGTTTGTGAAGTCGGCAGTCGTTATTCCGAACTTGCCACCGGTACTCCACCTCATCGTGGTGCCGATCGAGATTTTCTCCAACTTCGTTCTCCGCCCAGTTACGCTGACCATCCGTCTGATGGCCAACATGCTGGCGGGCCACATGGTTCTAGTCCTGCTTTTCGGTGCCACGAACTTCTTCTTCTGGCAGCTGAATGGTTGGACCGCCCTGTCCGGGTTGACCCTTGTCGCTGCGGTAGCATTCACGCTGTTCGAGATGCTGGTGATTTTCCTGCAGGCATACATCTTTGCCCTGCTGAGCGCCGTCTACATCGAACTGTCGCTGCACGCAGACGAGCACTAACCCATAACTAATGAGGCCGCAACTTCGGCAACAAGGCCTCGCAAATTTAATAGCAAGACCCACTTGACCCACAAAAGCCCCGGGCCTACTTAGAACAATCTTTAATCCGGGGCCATCCTTTAAGAAAGGGAACGGTTCATAATGAACGACGTCATCCTCTCCGCCCAGGACGCTGTCCAGGCTGTCGACACCAACGCTGGCCTGAAGACCATCGGTTACGGTCTGTCCACCCTGGGCCCGGGCCTCGGTATCGGCATCGTCGCCGGCAAGACCGTTGAGGGTATGGCACGCCAGCCTGAGATGGCCGGCCAGCTGCGTACCACCATGTTCCTGGGTATCGCCTTCACTGAGGCTCTCGCCCTGATCGGCCTGGTCGCAGGCTTCGTTTTCTAAGTCCGGACCTTCAAGCGGAGAACACGTAAACCATGACAGATTTCACCTTTTTGCTAGCGGCGGGTGACCTCCCGATGGGAGAGTCCATTAACCCGCTGCTGCCAAAGACCTATGACATCGTCTGGTCCGTTGTCCCGCTGGTAGTTATCCTGGTTCTCTTCTGGAAGCTCGTTCTTCCGAAGTTCCAGGAGGTCCTGACCGAGCGGGAGGACCGGATTGAGGGCGGCATTGAACGCGCTGAAGCTGCACAGGCTGAAGCCAAAGCCGCTCTGGAAAAGTACAACAGTCAGCTCGCAGAGGCCCGTACTGAAGCAGCAAAGATTCGCGACGAAGCCCGTGCACAGGGTCAGCGCATCATTGCAGACGCTACGACCAAGGCTAATGACGAGAGCGCACGAATCATCGAGTCCGGTGAGAAGCAGCTCGCTGCCCAGCGTGAGCAGGTAGTCGCAGAGCTGCGCAAGGAAATGGGCCAGAACTCCATCAATCTCGCTGAGCGCCTTCTGGGCGAGCAGCTTTCCGACGACGTTCGTAACTCGTCGACGATTGACAACTTCTTGTCCAACCTTGACACCGTGGCCCCGGCCGGAAAGTAGGCGACATGCACGCAGCAAGCCGCGAATCCCTGGCAGCCCTTAGCCAGCGACTGGACGCCGCTATCAGTGGCGACAATGTCGCTGTTGCTCAGGCTGCTCAGACTGGTTCCGAGCTTTTCGACATCGTCGAGGTCCTGGACTCCGACCGCGGCCTGCGTGTCGCTGTCGCCGACACCTCGGCGACTGCGGAACAGCGTTCCGGCCTTGTCCGGAGCCTGTTCGCGGGCAAGGTATCTGAGACGACTCTTAACCTCGTCGTGGATGCTGCCGCGCAGGTATGGTCCACCCCGCGTGAAATGCGTGAGGGTTTGGTAGAGCTGGGCCGTCGAGCCCTCCTTCGCTCTGCCGAAGGCCAGGGACAGCTTGAGACTGTTGAGTCTGAGCTGTTCCAACTGGGACACATCCTGGCTGAGCAGTCGCAGCTTGAACAGCTGCTGGCCGACAAGGCCGCAACCCCCGAAGCCAAGCGTGGGCTCCTCGCCTCTGTGCTGTACGGCAAGGTCACTTCCGTGACCGAAACCCTCGCACTGCAGGCTGTTGGCCGCCCATCCAAGCGCCCCGCGGACGACATTGACTCCCTGTCCCGGCTAGCCGCCGGCCTGCGGAACCACGTCGTCGCTCGCGTGACCAGTGCCACGGCCGTCTCTGACGAGCAAGAGCGAGCACTGGCGGACAAGCTCGGCCGAGTCTACGGCAAGGCGATGTCCATCCACACCGTGATCGATAAGTCGATTCTCGGTGGACTGGTCATCCGGGTTGGCGACGAGGTCATCGACGGTAGCCTTTCAACAAAGCTTGAGAAGCTGCGCGTCGGCCTCGGCTGACGGATGGTTTAGACGATTAATCACTGGAAGAATATTACCGAGAGCAGGAAGAACATGGCGGAGCTGACGATCTCCTCCGACGAGATCCGTAGCGCGATTGCGAACTACACCTCGAGCTACTCCCCGGAGGCCTCCCGCGAGGAGGTTGGCGTTGTTATCAGTGCAGCTGATGGTATCGCCCAGGTTTCGGGAATGCCGTCGGTCATGACGAATGAGCTTCTGGAGTTCCCGGGCGGCGTTATTGGCGTCGCTCAGAACCTCGACACCGACAAGGTCGGCGTTGTGGTGCTGGGTAACTTCGAGTCGCTTAAAGAGGGTGACGAGGTAAAGCGGACGGGTGACGTCCTTTCGATTCCGGTCGGGGACAAGTTCCTCGGTCGCGTAATTAACCCCCTGGGCCAGCCGATTGACGGCCTGGGCGACATTGAGGCTGAAGAGGACCGCGTCCTCGAGCTGCAGGCACCGACCGTGCTGCAGCGTCAGCCGGTTGAAGAGCCGATGGCTACTGGTATTAAGGCCATCGACGCAATGACCCCAATTGGTCGTGGTCAGCGTCAGTTGATCATTGGTGACCGTAAGACCGGTAAGACCGCGGTCTGCCTGGACACCATCTTGAACCAGAAGGCTAACTGGGAGTCCGGTGACCCGAGCAAGCAGGTGCGATGCATCTACGTTGCTATCGGTCAGAAGGGCTCCACCATTGCTGGTGTGCGCCAGACCCTCGAGGAGCAGGGCGCACTCGAGTACACCACTATCGTTGCTGCCCCGGCGTCGGATGCCGCAGGCTTCAAGTGGCTTGCACCATTCGCAGGCGCCGCACTGGGTCAGCACTGGATGTACCAGGGCAAGCACGTCCTGGTCATTTACGATGATCTGACTAAGCAGGCAGAGGCATACCGTGCCATCTCGCTGCTGCTGCGTCGCCCGCCGGGACGCGAAGCTTACCCGGGTGACGTCTTCTACCTCCACTCCCGTCTGCTGGAGCGTGCTGCGAAGCTCTCCGACGACATGGGTGCAGGCTCGCTGACCGCACTGCCGATCATCGAGACCAAGGCAAACGACGTGTCGGCCTTCATTCCGACCAACGTCATTTCCATTACCGACGGCCAGGTCTTCCTCGAGTCCGACCTGTTCAACCAGGGTGTCCGCCCGGCTATTAACGTCGGTGTGTCGGTTTCCCGTGTTGGTGGTGCCGCACAGACCAAGGGCATGAA
The DNA here is from genome assembly GCF_030232285.1 of Corynebacterium sp. MSK047. Classification (NCBI taxonomy): domain Bacteria; kingdom Bacillati; phylum Actinomycetota; class Actinomycetes; order Mycobacteriales; family Corynebacteriaceae; genus Corynebacterium; species Corynebacterium sp. MSK047. Next base: position 61,352 of record NZ_JASPJI010000003.1, read on the forward strand.
GAAGGTTTCCGGTAACCTGCGTCTGGACCTCGCGTCCTACCGCGACCTGGAAGCATTCGCAATGTTCGCATCCGACCTGGACGATGCCTCCAAGCGTCAGCTGGAGCGCGGTCAGCGTCTGGTTGAGCTGCTGAAGCAGAAGGAAAACCACCCGCAGCCGGTCGAGTACCAGATGACCTCCATCTACCTCGCTGGCGAGGGCGAATTCGACGATGTCCCGGTTGAGGACGTCCGTCGCTTCGAGGCCGAGCTGCTTGAGCACCTGCAGGACACTCAGCCTGCAGTCTTCGAGCAGATTGACGGCGGCGTCGCCTTCTCTGACGAGTCCAAGGCTGCTCTGAAGTCCGCTACCGCTAACTTCAAGAAGTCCTTCCAGACTTCTGAGGGCGCACCGCTGGCTTCCGAGGCTCCGGTCGAGGCACTCGACGAGGGCGAGCTCAAGAAGCAGCAGATTACGGTCTCCCGCAAGACTGCCCAGAACTAGGCAGGTTGAGCTATTCAATGACCGTTTTCGCAATTGAAGGGAGGGAATAGGACATGGCGAATCTTCGTGAACTTCGAGCCCGAATCAAGTCGGTGAACTCGACCAAGAAGATCACCAAGGCCCAGGAGCTTATCGCAACCTCGCGCATTACTAAGGCGCAGCGTCGCGTAGCAGACTCCCAGCCGTACGCCGACGAAATCGAGAAGGTCATCGGACGTCTCGCATCGGCTTCGTCGTTGGATCACCCGATGCTCGTAAAGCGTGAGGGTAACCAGCGTGTTGCAGTCCTGGTTGTCACCAGTGACCGCGGCATGTGTGGCGGCTACAACCACAACGTCCTGAAGAAGGCTGCAGAACTGCGTACCGCTCTGGAAGAGCAGGGGCATGAGGTCGTTCTCTACGTGACTGGCCGTAAGGGCACCGACTACTACGACTTCCGTGGTGTCGAGCTCGCCGGTACGTGGGAGGGCTTCTCCCAGGATCCGGACTACGCCGCAACCCACGACGTGCGTCGTCACCTCATTGATGGTTTCAACGCTACGGCCGAGGGCACTGCCAAGTACCGCGAAGGCCTGCGTGGCACCAACGGCGAGGCCGTTCAGGGCTTCGACCAGGTCCACGTTGTCTACACGGAATTCGTGTCCATGCTTTCTCAGATTCCGCGTGCACACCAGATGCTCCCGATTGAGCCTGTGTACGAGGATGTCGAGATTGCTCAGGGCGAGGACATGCTGTCCGATGGATCAGATGACCTCAAGCCGGACTATGAATTCGAGCCTGATGCAGACACCCTGTTGGCAGAGCTTCTGCCGCAGTACGTGTCCCGCACTCTGTTCGCAGTGATGCTCGAGGCCGCTGCCTCTGAGTCCGCTGCCCGTCGTAACGCTATGAAGTCCGCGACGGACAACGCTACCGAGCTGGTCAAGGACCTCTCGCGTGTTGCTAACCAGGCACGTCAGGCACAGATTACCCAGGAAATCACAGAAATCGTCGGTGGCGCCGGTGCGCTCGACGACAGCGGAGAAAGTGACTAGATATGAGCACAGCTCTAAGTGAGCAGAACACCACCACGGCTGTGGGCCGTGTTGTGCGTGTCATCGGTGCCGTCGTCGACGTGGAGTTCCCGCGTAACGAACTGCCGGCACTTTACAACGCGCTGACCGTGGAAGTTACCCTTCCTTCGGTCGCCAAGACCATTGTCCTCGAGACTGCACAGCACCTCGGTGACAACATGGTTCGTACCATTGCTATGGCTCCGACCGACGGCCTGGTCCGCGGTGCAGAGGTCAAGGACACCGGTAAGCCGATTTCGGTTCCGGTTGGTGACGTCGTCAAGGGTCACGTCTTTAACGCAATGGGCGACTGCCTGGATGAGCCGGGCCTGGGTCGCGATGGTGAGCAGTGGGGCATCCACCGTGAGCCGCCGGCCTTCGACCAGCTCGAGGGCAAGACCGAGATTCTGGAAACCGGTATTAAGGTCATCGACCTGCTGACCCCGTACGTTAAGGGCGGCAAGATTGGTCTGTTCGGTGGTGCCGGTGTCGGTAAGACCGTTCTGATCCAGGAGATGATTACTCGTATTGCACGCGAGTTCTCCGGTACTTCGGTCTTCGCCGGTGTTGGTGAGCGTACCCGTGAGGGCACCGACCTCTTCCTGGAAATGGAAGAGATGGGCGTTCTCCAGGACACCGCCCTCGTCTTCGGCCAGATGGACGAGCCTCCGGGAGTCCGTATGCGCGTCGCGCTGTCGGGTCTGACCATGGCAGAGTACTTCCGCGATGTTCAGCACCAGGACGTGCTGCTCTTCATTGACAACATCTTCCGTTTCACCCAGGCCGGTTCTGAGGTTTCGACCCTGCTGGGTCGTATGCCTTCCGCCGTGGGTTACCAGCCGACCCTGGCTGACGAGATGGGTGTTCTGCAGGAGCGCATTACGTCCACCAAGGGCCGTTCGATTACCTCTCTGCAGGCCGTCTACGTGCCTGCCGATGACTACACCGACCCGGCTCCGGCAACGACCTTCGCCCACCTCGATGCAACCACCGAGCTCGACCGCTCGATTGCATCGAAGGGTATTTACCCGGCAGTGAACCCGCTGACTTCGACTTCTCGTATCCTCGAGCCGTCGATCGTCGGTGAGGAGCACTACCGCGTTGCTCAGCAGGTTATTAACATCCTGCAGAAGAACAAGGAACTCCAGGACATCATCGCCATCCTCGGTATGGACGAGCTGTCTGAGGAGGACAAGGTGACCGTGCAGCGTGCACGTCGTATCCAGCGATTCTTGGGTCAGAACTTCTTCGTTGCTGAGAAGTTCACGGGTCTGCCTGGTTCGTACGTCCCGCTGAAGGACACCATTGTTGCCTTCGACCGCATCTGCAAGGGCGACTTCGACAACTACCCGGAGATGGCCTTCGACGGCCTGGGTGGCCTCGACGATGTCGAGAAGAAGTACGCTGAAATGCAGAAGAAGTAAGGGGCATCCTCATGGCTGAAATCACCGCTGAACTGGTTGCCGTTGAGCGACCGCTCTGGAAGGGCAAGGCCACCTTGGTCTCTGCCCAGACCACCGAGGGTGAGATCGGCGTGCTGCCCGGACACCAGCCGTTGCTTGGCCAGCTGGTCAACAACGGCACGGTGACCATCAAGACCGCAGACGGCAAGGTTCTTGTCGCTTCGGTACAGGGTGGGTTCATTTCCGTGTCTACCTCGAAGGTTTCGATCCTCGCGGATAAGGCAATCTGGGCTGACGAGGTTAACCTCTCCGAGGCCGAGTCCAACCTGACTTCGGATGACCCTGCAGTAAAGGCACAGGCTGAGTCGGAGGTCCGCGCGGCTCGTCGCGCTTCCACCAACTAGTCTTTTCGCCTGAACATCCGGTCGCACGACCGTATTCTTCCTGCTTCTTTAAACGGGGCGGGGAGCTCGCAAGAGAAATCTTGCCAGCTTCCCGCCCCGTTTTTCTTAGTTATTTTTCATGTCAGTGCAACAATCGGGTAGGGTTTGTAAAAAGCCTCTAAAGCGCTTTTGAACCAAGGTTCGTCGTCTATTCACCCGGATGCGAGGCTGGCAGATAGTGTTTTCAAGCGTAACCATGATGTCAATCATGTTCATGATTATCGGTGCGATGTTGATCGTCGGCGGGGTCCTTGCCCTGTGGCGTTTCGCCAGCCTGCATGCAAAAGGTACTCCTGTTATTGCTCGTCGCCTTCCTGCAGGTGATGGCAGTCATTGGCGCCATGGTGTCATTGTTTATTCAGAGTCGACGTTGAAGATGTACAAGCTACGTTCGCTGCGTCCTGGCTGTGATGCCGAATTTGCCCGTCACGATGTCACTATTGTGGATCGCCGAGATCCGACTGACATCGAGGCGGGTTTTTTCGCGCCCGGGCTTCGGGTAGTCAGGATTAAAACGGGGAAAAATACCGAATGGGAGTTTGCCGTGGACTCGTCCTCGGACACTGCGCTGGTGGCGTGGGTGGAGTCGAAGCCGTCGTCACGCCAGACTCGTGAGTTTCCTACAGATATTGAGCGACGTTTCCGTTCGGCTTATAACCGTGGCCGGGGAAGTCAGTACTAGTCTCTTACGACAGGCTATTGCTAAGGCTCTAGTGGGTATTGTTTTCTCCCGCGCGGCAGTCACGTTAGGGTAGGGGAATGCGCCTTGTGATTGCTGAATGCACTGTTGACTATGTCGGTCGCTTGAATGCCCATCTGCCTCATGCCCCGCGCTTGCTGTTGGTGAAAGCAGATGGGTCAGTTTCTGTGCATGCCGACGACCGTGCATATAAGCCTCTGAACTGGATGACACCGCCGTGCACGCTGACGGAGAAGGATATTCTCGACGAGTCGGGGGAAGACACTGGTGAAAAGCTCTGGGTCGTTGAGAATAAGAAGGGCGAGCAACTTCGTATCACTATCGGCAAGGTGCTGGCTGATAGCACGTACGAACTGGGAGAGGACCCTGGCCTGGAGAAGGACGGGGTAGAAGCGCATCTACAGGAACTGCTTGCAGATCAGTTCACAACGTTTGGCGAGGGCTACACCCTGATTAGGCGCGAATACCCAACCCCGATTGGGCCGGTGGATCTGCTTGGCCGCGATGAAAACGGCGCCACTGTTGCAGTAGAGGTTAAGCGTCGGGGTGGTATCGATGGTGTTGAGCAGCTAACCCGTTACTTGGAGATGCTGAACCGCGATGAGCTGCTGGCACCGGTGGAAGGGATTTTTGCTGCCCAGGAGATTAAGCCACAGGCCAAGACTCTGGCTGAGGATCGTGGGATTCGCTGTGTGACCGTGGATTACGACGCCCTGCGTGGCCTGGAGTCCAATGAATTGCGGTTGTTCTAGCCATGCCTAGGCGAAACCACAAGCGGCGCGGTAATCAACGAGGCAACCAACGCGGCGGGCGTAATAACCACGGCCAGAATCGCGGCAGCCTGCCCGCATTTGGCAGTTCTTTCCAAAACACCCGCACTGAATCTGGGCCTGCCGGTTGGCAGGACGTGGACTTTGCGGTGCGTAACATCAGCGCTGGACAGTCGAACAAGGTTTATCGCTGTCCAGGGTGCGACCAGGAAATCATGCCCGGGACCTCGCACATCGTGGCATGGCCGCAGGATTATGGCGCAGGCGCCGATGACCGGCGCCATTGGCACACCAACTGCTGGCGCAATAGAGCTCACCGCACTATCACGCGCCGCTGGGGATAGATTTACTTAGCCGGCTCAACGAGCTCCAGCAGGACGCCGCCGGCATCCTTCGGGTGGATGAAGTTGATGCGCGAACCTGCGGTACCGATCTTCGGCTCCGGGTACAGCACCCGGGTGCCCTGCTCCTTCAGGTGCGCCATCAGCGCCTCCAGATCAGTGACGCGAACTGCGTACTGCTGGATTCCTGGACCCTTCTTGTCCAGGTACTTTGCAATCGTGGACTGGTCATTCAGTGGCGCGAGAATCTGAACCAGAGTGCCACCTTCAACCTTGTCGGCCGGGCCGACCATGGCCTCGTGGACGCCCTGCTCTTCATTGACTTCATCGTGGTAGTTGATGAAACCAAGGTTTGCGCGGTACCACTCAATAGCGGCATCAAAATCCGGGACTGCGACGCCGACGTGATCGACAGCGACTACGTACTTATGGGGAACGGGAATCTGTGTCTCACTCATAGTTTCCAGGGTACTCGCTATTATCGGCGCCATGATTGTCGCATTTTCTGTTGCCCCCACTTTCTCCGATCCTGAGCAGGGAATGGCTGAGGCCGTTGCTGAAGCCGTGCGTGTTGTGCGCGAATCTGGCCTGCCCAACGAGACCAATGCCATGTTCACCCTTGTTGAAGGCGAATGGGATGAGGTGATGGATGTCATTAAGCGAGCCACGGAAGCAGTCAGCCGTGTCAGTCCGCGCACTTCTCTGGTCATCAAGGCGGACATTCGCAACGGATATACCGGGCAGCTGCGTGCGAAAGTGGATGCGGTCGAGGATGCGCTGAAAGCCACCGACTAGTCTCTTGTTCGGATTGGACACGTAGGCTCTACATAGGTCTTCACATAGGCTTTACGACGACACTGGAGAGGAACCCTTTTACGATGCCAGCTGGACATGGTCACGCCCATGGCCATTCTCATGGTCACTCGCATGGAGCACACGGTCACCGCGAGTGCTCGACTCCGCCACCACCGCCCGGCACGGTTGATTTGGAGCAGCTCCACCAGCGCGCCGAAGCCGAACGTAAACGCCGAGAGGAGATCGAGCGGGCAACCAGTGATCAGGGAAATGGGCTTCCTCCTGTAGTTGAGATTGCCCCGCAGACTCTTGAGGCAGAAGTCGTTCTGCGCTCGGAGCAGGTACCGGTAATTGTCTTGATCGGCATGGCTGGAGCAGCTGATTCGCTGCGTCTTCGGGCTGAGCTAGAAGGCATGGCTCGTGAGGCCAATTTGAACTGGATCCTGGCGTGGGCAGATGCTGAGGAGCATCCACAGCTGGCCCAGGCATTCGGTGTGCAGGCAGTGCCGACAGTCACGGCTGTGGCTATGGGCAGTCCCATTGGCATGTTTGTGGGTGAGAAAACCAGGGATTGGCTGGAGCAGTGGCTGGCGCAGGTTATGGAGGCCACTCGGGGGCGTCTCAAGGGGTTGCCGGCGGGAACTCGTATGGCTGGGGAGGGCAGCGGGCCGGAGGCTCCGGAGCCTACTGACTTCTTCGGCAATCCCGTACCCACCGATGACCCGCGTTTGGAGCAGGCCGAAGAGTTGCTCGAGGAGGGCAATTTCGACGGAGCGTTGGAGCTGTATGACGCTATGCTGCAGTCCGAGCCCGCAAATCAGGGGCTGAAGCGCGCTCACGCGAATGTGTCCTTCTTCGCCCGCGCTGCCAAAATCGATCGCAGCGCAGATCCAATTGCAAAGGCCGACGCTGCGCCGAAGGACGTCGCGCTCGCCCTCGATGCCGCGGATGTCACGATGCTTGTCGACGATCCAGCGAAGGCGCTCGATCGTTTGTTGAAGTTGCTCCCGCAGGTGTTTGGCGATGACCGTGAGGCCATCAAGTCGCGTCTACTAGAGCTGCTTGTGCTATTCGATACCGCAGATCCAGTGGCATTGGATGCACGCCGGAGGATGGCTAGCGCACTGTACTAGGAGTACTGGACTAGGGGCACTGTACTAGGAGCCTGGAAAGCGCTCAGGCTCCTAGCTTGAAGCGTCGGTGTATGGCCAGTCATCCGGAGCCATGAAGTAGTAGACGCTGCCCATTACAGCGGCCATAAACGCCATTAGCAACAGGAAAAGTGTTGCTTTCATTGCCACATGACGCTCCGCATACCAGGCGTAAAAGGCGTCCAATTTTGCTGCCAACCAGATGTTCAGGCGACGTGTCGGCGGATGCACCAACGAGAGAATTCCCAGTGCAACAAAGATGCAGAGCCATCCGGGAGCAGGAGTTGGCAAAATGATAATGCCAACAATGAGCAATACGAAGCCTGCGACGAGAAGAACCGGGGAGAGTACCGGCCCATACCAGGTGTTGCGCATATGGGCATGGCGAATCTGCATGCGGTCCATCAAGCGATGTACCTTTTCCTTCATTGCGATTCACTTCCTCCGATTTTCGGTGCCGTGCGCTATTTCTAGCAGCGGTCTCGGACGAGGCATCGTTGAAGCATTAAGCATCAAATGTGCAGCTCAACTGCCTGGGTGCACCGTTGGACATTGATTCTTTTAATCATGTCTATATTTAATCCATTGTTGCACAAAAGCTGCGCCCCAGTGCAACGAGATTTTTCGGAAGGTGGTAATCTTCCAACAGTTCTCAGTGGTTTACAGCAGTTACCACTGCATCTCATCCACCTGTTCACCTCAGACAGTTCATACTGCGCTAGGTGCCTTTGGTCTTCAGTTTTCTGCAGCCAGGAGTTTTGCATGCGACTTCGCCCCAAAGCCCTTCGCGCTACTTCCGCCTCGGTCATTGTTGCGCTTTCGGCCTCGACTCTGTTGGCGGGGTGCACCATCGATGTCCCAAGCACCACCGGGTCCAAGGCCACCACTGCTACCACAAAACCTAATGCTCCAGATAACGGTTGGGATGCTTCCGAGGAAGTCACCTGGTCTGATGCACAGGACGTCCTCGATACTGCGGCTAAGAGTTTCTCCGACAACTATGGCATTGATTTAGGTGTCTATTTGCGTGTCATTGACGGTCCATACAAAGGGCTCACGGCGTCGGTAGGCGAGGATACGAAGGAGTACTCCGCATCGACCATCAAGGCTCCGTTAGTGGTTACTGCGCTGAAGAAATTCGGCGATGACCTAGACAAGACGGTGACGGTCGATTGGGACAATGGTGTTGGCGGAAGCGTGATTGGCCCTGGCCAATACACGCTCGACGGGCTGTTGCAGTACGTGATGCGGTATTCGGACAACACCGCGGCGAATGGGTTGATTGACGCTGTCGCTGGTTTCGACGAGGTCAACAAAACCATCAAGGAAGCCGGTGTTGATGACAAGCGCTACCACCTGGGCAACAAGTTCAACATCCCCAATCCCAGCGGTGATCGGTCCTGGTTTACTCCCTCTCAAGCTGCGCTGTTCATGGCACGTCTCCAGGAAGTGGCCGATGGCACCTCAAAGCACAACTTCATTACCAAGGACACGGCACAAACTGCATTGACCTACCTCACTTACGGTGGTTCGCAGAAGTTTGTGATGTACGTCGGCTCCGCAGTCCAGAAGACCGGTGACACTGCCGAGGGCGTTAATGACCACGGTATTTTGTACACCGCAGCCGGACCCATCGCTTACGCCATTACGACGCGCTTTGATGAGGTGCCGCTCAATGAGCTTACCGACGGCCTGCTCGGCCAGCTGGGTTCCCAAATAGCCCCGCTTCTGCCGGATTACAATCGCCTTGGTAAGGATGGCAAGCCACTGACTGCCAAGCAGGCTGCGACGTGGAGCGCGGATGAGGATGGCGACGGCATTCCGGATCGCATCGGAACCGACAGCATGGATGGATCCGCGTACACCGATGATTCAGATTCTGCGAATTACAACGAATCTTTGGAACCTGACTGGTTCAATCCGTTCCGAGGATAAAACCTGGATACGCTCCCCAAAACAAAATTGCCCGTGTGTCAGGTTTTCAGGAGGAAACTCAGATCACTGAAAACCGTGCAGCACGGGCAATTCCTATGTGATTGTCTTTTGTTTGGCTGGATTCGGGACTAGCCCTGCCACTTCAGCCAAACGGCGGTGTTGGCCGGCAGCACCAAATCAATCGAGTGAGCCTGGCCGTTCCAACCGTGCTCAACCGCGGTCACAGTACCGTTTTCACCGTAGCCGGAGCCCTCGTAACGCGATGCGTTTGTGTTCAGGATCTCCGTCCATTGACCACCGCGCGGTACGCCAATCTTGTAGATTTCCTGCGTGGTTCCCGACAGGTTATAGACACAGGCGACGACCGATCCATCGGTGCCGTAACGGACAAAGGACACAACATTGTTTGTGGAATCATCCGCGTTAATCCACTGGAAGCCCTCTGGGCGGTCATCCTGGGTGTAGAACGCCGGGTTTTCCTTGTAGATGGCGTTGATGTCCTTAACCAGCAGCTGAATGCCGCGGTGGAATTCGCCGCTCCAACCTTCGAGGTTGTCCCAAGCCACGGACTCATCGTGGTTCCACTCGTGGTTCTGGCCAAGATCCTGACCCTGGAATAGAAGCTGCTTGCCCGGGTGTGCCCACATGAAGGTCAGGAAAGTACGTAGGCCTGCGGCCTTATCCCAATCGCCGCCCGGCATGCGCTCCCACAGCGAGCCCTTGCCGTGCACGACCTCGTCGTGGCTAATCGGCAGAATGAACTCTTCCGAGTAGGCGTAGACCATAGCGAAAGTGAGCTCATGGTGGTGGTAGGAGCGGTAAATCGGCTCCTTGCTGAAGTACTCCAGCGTGTCATTCATCCAGCCCATGTTCCACTTCATAGAGAAGCCCAAGCCACCGTGCTCGGTAGGTGCGGTCACACCCGGCCAAGAAGTGGATTCTTCGGCCACGGTGAGGAAGCCCGGGTTGTGCTTGTGTACCGTGGCGTTGAATTCCTGCAGGAACTGAACAGCATCGAGGTTTTCACGGCCACCGTACTGGTTCGGCAGCCACTCGCCTTCATTGCGGGAGTAGTCCAGGTACAGCATGGAAGCCACTGCGTCGACGCGCAGACCGTCGATGTGGAACTCTTCCGCCCAGTACAGTGCGTTGGCGTAGAGGAAGTTGCGTACCTCGTTGCGGCCGAAGTCGAAAACGTAGGTGCCCCAGTCGCGCTGCTCGCCGCGGCGCCAGTCCGGGTGCTCGTAGCAAGCCGTGCCATCGAAGCGGGCAAGTGCGAACTCGTCCTTCGGGAAGTGCCCCGGAACCCAGTCCATGATGACACCGATGCCAGCGGCGTGGAAGGCATCAACTAGACCGCGGAACTGATCTGGGGTGCCGAAGCGGCTGGTCGGAGCGTAGTAGCCGGAAACCTGATAACCCCAGGAACCGGTGAACGGGTGCTCACATACCGGCATGAACTCCACGTGGGTGTAGCCCATGTCGACCACGTAGCGCACCAGCTTCTCCGCCATAACTTCGTAGCTCAGGCCCTGCTTCCAGGAACCCAAGTGGACCTCGTAGATAGAGATGGGCTCTTCGGTCCAGTCAGTGTTGGCGCGCTTTTCCATCCACGCTTGGTCACCCCAGGCGTAGTCAGAGGTCGCAACAATCGACCCGGTAGCCGGTGGGAGCTCAGCAGCACGCGCCATAGGGTCGGCCTTATCGCGGCGCTGTCCCTCCGGTGTCGTGATCGCGAACTTGTAGACTTCGCCCTCACCCACACCCGGGATGAACAGCTCCCAGATACCTGCGCCACCCATAGAGCGCATTGGGTACTGCGCGCCGTTCCACATACAGAAGTCACCGACCACGGCGACGCCGCGTGCGTTCGGAGCCCAGACCGTAAACGAGGTGCCTTCGACCGTACCCAGCTCTGTGTCGTAACTGCGAAGGTGAGCACCGAGAACCTTCCACAGTTCCTCATGACGTCCCTCGCCGATTAGGTGTAGGTCACCAGCGCCGATAGTGGGGAGGAAACGGTAGCCGTCGGCACGCTCTACGGTCTCGCCGGAGTCCCACGTAATGCGCAGACGGTAGTCGAAGTCATCGCCGCCGGGGACGAGGGCGGTGAAGAAACCGTCGCCCAGGTTCTCCGCTTCAAACTCGCCGCGCGTGCTGACGACAGTAACTGCCTGAGCGCCGAAGACCCTCGTGCGAATAACCGTGTCACCGTCCACGACGTGTGCGCCGTAGATGCTGTGCGGATCGTGATGGGTGCAGTAGCGCAGGCGATCCATATCGCCGGAATCAATTGCGAGGCGGGGATCTGTGTGGGCTCCCATGGAAGGTCCTTCCGAAGCGTTTCTAGGTAGGTGAATGTGAAGTTGTTGAGTTCAGTTCTAAAGAATTAGAGGGAGGTAGGGGACAGTGGGCTGCTAACTCACCCGCCAGCCTAACGACGAATCGTTGCGACAGTAGTCAGGTCAGCGGCCCACTAACCCCGAAAGTTCCCAGCAAGCGTTCTAGCCCTCGTAGTCGGGTACGTCGCGCCAAGCCAACTTGTGGCGGAGCTTGACGTCGATTTCCGGCAGCTTGATGATGTGCGCAACGTTTTCCCACGGTGCCAGGCGGACGTAGTTGTCCTTGCCCCAGTTGAACTGGTTGCCGGTAATCAGGTCAGTGACATCCATGCGGTCGTGGTTGCGGAGCCCGATGCAATCCATGTCGAGGTGCACGGTAGCTTCCTGGGCATTCCACGGATCGAGGTTGAGAACAACGAGGATGGCATCGCCGGTGACCGGATCGAGCTTCGAGTAAGCCAGCAGGTTGTCATTGTCGATGTCGTGGAAGTGCAGGTTGCGCAGCTGCTGCAGAGCAGGGTGCTCCCGACGAATCTTGTTCAGCGTCGCAATGAACGGCTCCAGCGAGTTGCCGGTGGCCAGTGCCTGGTCGTAATCGCGGCTGCGGAGCTGGTACTTCTCGCTGTCGAGGTACTCCTCGGAGCCCTCCTTGACCGGAACGTTTTCAAACAGCTCGAAGCCGGAGTACATGCCCCACAGCGGAGACAGGGTTGAAGCCAGCGCGGCGCGGATGGCGAAGGCGCCACGGCCGCCCTTGACCAGGAAGTCATGCAGAATATCGGGGGTATTGACCCATAGGGATGGGCGAGCGATGTCCGCATGGCGGGTAATCTCCTTGCCGAATTCGGTCAGCTCTTCCTTCGTAGTCTTCCACGGGAAGTAGATGTAGGACTGAGTGAAGCCAGCCTTGGCCAGGCCGTAGAGGCGGGCCGGGGCGGTGAAGGCCTCGGCGAGGAAGATGACCTCCGGGTTGGTTTCGTGAACGGTTTCAATCAGCCATTCCCAGAAGTTGCCCGGCTTGGTGTGGGGGTTATCCACGCGGAAGACCTTGACTCCACGCTTGACCCAAAACTTCACTACACGCAGAACCTCTGCGTACAGGCCCTTGGCATCGTTGTCGAAGTTCAGCGGGTAGATGTCCTGGTACTTCTTCGGCGGATTCTCGGCGTAGGCAATGGTGCCGTCCGGCAGCACGGTGAACCACTCCGGGTGAGCCTTAGCCCAGGGGTGGTCCGGTGCACACTGGAGCGCTAGGTCGATAGCGACCTCGAGGTCGCGCTCCTTAGCAGCCTTGATGAATTCCTTGAAGTCCTTTTCGTCACCGAGGCTCGGGTGGATGGCGTCGTGGCCACCTTCTGCGGAGCCGATAGCCCACGGAGATCCGACATCGCCCGGTTCCGGGGTCAGGGTGTTGTTGCGACCCTTGCGATTGATTTCACCGATTGGGTGAATCGGGGGCAGATAGACCGTGTCGAAGCCCATGCGCTGAGCGCGATCAAGCTGTGCAACCGCAGTCTTGAATGTGCCGTGCAGCAGCTCGCCATTTTCGCCGTAACCACCGTTGGAACGGGGGAAGAACTCATACCAAGAGGAGTACAGGGCTTCGCGGCGGTCAACCTTGATCTTGCGGGTCTTTCCGCGGGTCAAAAGGTCGCGCACCGGGTGCGCCTGCAAAATGGCGCGGGTCTCGTCGGAAAGCGCGGCTGCAATGCGGGCGCGAAGATCGCCGTCGCCGCGCAGACCTGCGGCGATGGAGCGTAGGTGGTTGCGGTGGATAGCAGCGGCACCAGCGGCGGCGCGGTCGAAGAGAGCGGCGCCAATTTCTAGATCATTAGCGAGTTCAGCTTCGCTCTGACCGGCCTCGAACTTCTTGGTGATAGCGTTGCGCCACGTTGCCATCGGGTCGGACCAGGCATCAATGCGAATGGTCCACAGCCCCGGAACGTCTGGGACGAAGGTGGCATTGACCTGATTTGGATCATGGTCAGAAAAGTGCATTGGAATGCGCTGTGAGCGGGAAGCAAAAGCTGATTCCTTCGGCCCCTTGACGTTGAGCGTGGCGTTCATCGCGTCATGGCCTTCTCGCCAAATGACGGCAAAGGTTGGGACGACTTCACCCACTACGGCCTTCGATGGAGTTGCACCACCGTTGATTTGAGGACGGATGTCATCAATACCGATTCGACCAGTCATAAAAGACGTTCTCCTAATTGTCGGCGAGCTAGGTGAAAATCGAAGCAAAACCATCTCGAGTGAACTCGATTTGCTCTCTACCGAGGATAGATGAGAATGTCCAAGCGCACATTTGGGCAAAGTTAGGGCACCATGGATGTGTGGCTGAATTGGAAGAAGACTTTAACGAAGATTTGCTACTCGACTTTCGCGACGTAAACCTCATCCGTGGTGGCCGTACGCTGGTCGGGCCGGTCGATTGGCAAGTAGAACTTGACGAACGCTGGGTCATCATGGGGCCGAACGGTGCAGGCAAAACTTCTTTGATGCGCATTGCTGCAGCGGAGGAGTTCCCGTCTTCAGGGGTGGCCCATGTGATGGGCGAGCAGATTGGGCGCACCGACATGCGTGATCTGCGCACCATGATTGGTTTGACATCATCGTCGATTGCTCACCGCATTCCCAATGACGAAAAGGTCGCGGACCTTGTTATTTCCGCCAGTTACTCCGTCCTGGGGCGCTGGCGTGAGACCTACGAAGAGATGGATTTCGAACAGCTCTCCGAGATTCTCGAGCGCATGGGTGCTGAGCATCTTGCAGACCGCACCTGGGGCACTCTCAGTGAGGGAGAGCGCAAGCGCGTACTCATCGCACGAGCCATGATGGTCAACCCCGAATTGCTGCTTCTCGACGAGCCGGGAGCCGGACTCGACCTCGGCGGCCGTGAGGACCTGGTCGGTTACTTAGGCGAACTCGCACTCGACCCGGATGCGCCGGCGATGGTGATGATTACGCACCACCCGGAAGAAATTCCGTACGGCTTCACCCATGCGATGCTCCTCGACGAAGGCAATGTCATCGCACAAGGGCTTATTGACGACGTCCTGACCAGTGAGAACCTGACCAAGGCTTTCCACCAGGAAATCGTCGTCGATCGCATCGATGATCGTTACTTTGCGCGCCGGGCACGGCCTGCTGGAAAGCACCGGAAGAAGTAGACGCTCATGGCGGTTCCGACACCTGAAACCCCGAATACGCCCGCGTCGCCGAAACTGGCAGCGACCGTGTTGCTGCTCCGCGACACCCACTGCGGGCTCGAGGTCTACGTTCAAGAACGCGTATCCTCTATGCGCTTTGCGGCCAACATGACCGTGTTTCCTGGCGGTGGAGTAGACCGGCGTGATTTCCCCGCGGTCGCGAATGAGGGCATTGCCATGACCGAGCCGTCGGAAGCCGACCCCGAGTCGCGAATCGCGCAGGCTTTTAACGTCGACCGCGCGCGGGCGCACGCGCTCACCTGCGCGGCCGTGCGTGAGACCTTTGAGGAAACAGGCACTCTGTTGGTTCGCGATGCTGGCGGTGAGATTGTCGCAGATGGCCACCGCTTCCACCGTCAGCGACGACAGTTGGAAGCCCACGAGTTGTCATTGACGGATTTTCTTAGCAATGAAAATCTGGCGCTCGATGCCGAACTCGTCAGTCCTTGGGCTAACTGGGTGACACCCGAATCCAACCCCATTCGTTACGACACCTATTTCTTCCTCGCCGCGCTTCCCGACGGTCAAAGAGCCGACGGTGACACCTCTGAGGCATCATCTTCAGGTTGGTTCCGACCGACTACGATTTTGGATGGATGGCGCCGTGGGCTACTTGGCCTCATGCCTCCGACCTGGGCGCAACTGACTCGCTTGGACGGTGTCAGTACTGTGGCGGAGGCTCTCGAGGCGGCCAGAAACACTCCGGTGCGCCGCACCAGTAGTGACTTCCTCGGGGAACCTTTTATGGATGAGTACTTTGCCGTTGCCACCCACATGGGGCATTTGCGCAAAGGTATGAACCGTTAGCCGACTACTCAACCCCCGTTAACCGGCTGATCCCTAGTTGGAAGGAGATAACGAGTGTCCCTGTCCGCTGCAGAGGTGGCCGCTGTTGCTGCTCACCCGGAGTGGCTAGATGAGGCCGACCAGCTCGCGCTCACTAAAAAGTCTCTGATTGCAGACTCCGCGCATCTACGCCAACACTGTGGCGAGTTTGGTCGCGCGGTCATTGAAGTCGCGGCAGCTCGGCGTTCGGCGGTCAGCAAACTGCCAGGGGACTGGATCTTCTCTTCCGAAGCAGCGCAACAGGCCACGCCCTTTGTCGTCGCGCTGGCTCGCGCTCGTAGGCTTGCGCATCTCGGTGTCGAAGCAGTGGCCGATGTGACCTGCTCCATTGGTACTGAGGTGGCAGCAATTGACCACGAGGGCCTGACCGTTGTCGGGTCTGATCTCGACCTTGCGCGGCTGGCCATGGCGCGGCATAACGTCGGCAAGAGCATTTTCGCGCAGGCCGATGCTTTGCAACCGGCCTTTGACGCACCCGTCATTGTCGCTGACCCTGCACGTCGCTCCGGTGGTCGCAGGATCACCAACCCGGAGGACTTGCTCCCGTCGCTCCCGGCGCTCATAGCCGCCTGGCCCGACAAAGAACTAGCTATCAAATGTGCGCCGGGCCTCGACTTCAGCGAGTGGAGCGGGGAAGTGGCTGTCACTTCGGTGGACGGTGCGGTCAAGGAGGCATGTCTATATACGCCGGGGTTGGCCGGAGTTACCGATGGGCAATCCGTAACGCGATCGGCGATGGTTATCCGGACCGTCGATAAGCACAGGCCGTTAGAGTTGTCGGCGGTGGACGTGCAGACCTACGACGACACCATGCCTGACGACGTCGATGTGCGCGCTGCCGGTCGGTACATCATTGATCCGGATGGGGCGATTGTGCGCGCCGGGCTGGTGCGGCATTTTGCGGCGGCGCATGGGCTGTGGCAGCTCGATGAGCGGATTGCGCACGTCAGTGGCGATGTTTTGCCGCAGGGGATTGCCGGGTTCGAAGTTATTGAGCAAGTGGGGTTGAAGCAGGTTCGCAAGGCACTGGCAGCGTTGGATTGCGGATCGGTGGAGATTCTCGTGCGCGGCGTAGACGTCAACCCCGACGCGTTGCGCAAGCAGTGGAAGCTTAAGGGCTCCAGGGCATTGGCGGTGGTGGTCACGCGCATCGGAAGGAGCGCGACGGCGTTTATCTGTCAGCCCCGGGAGATCGGTTAAGAACCGCTTTACGACGGAAAACTGGTGGGGGTAGCCCGTTGGGGATCGGTGTTTGCTGTCGGCGAATACTGCGGAGACAGCTGCAGTTGATTGCGTACTATTAACGTCTGACATGCGGAAATAGCATGTTGGCGGGCGTGGTGCGCCCGTGGTGTAGAAAAAAATTTAAAAAAATAACGACATTGTTATCTGGATCACCTTCGCATTGGCGACAGGTTCTGTTATCTTCAACACAGACGACCTAGAGCGTGGCCTGGTTCACTTTATTGTGAGGCGGCTTGCGAAGTAAGGTCAGATAAACGTTCACCAGTAATCAACCAGTAAGGACGACAGAAAAATGCCGAACATCGTGGTTCTGGTCAAGCAGGTTCCGGACACCTGGTCCGAGCGTAAGCTCACCGATGACAAGTTTGTCCTCGATCGTGAGTCTGCAGACGCAGTTCTCGACGAAATTAATGAGAACGCTGTTGAGGCTGCCCTGCAGCTGAAGGAAGAGCACGGCGGAAACGTTACCGTCGCAACTGTTGGCCCGGATCGTGCCGTCGAGGCACTGCGCAAGGCTCTGTCCATGGGTGCAGACGACGCTGTCATTCTTTCGGACGACGCACTTGAAGGTTCCGACGCTGTTCAGACCGCATGGGCTCTGTCCAACGTCATCGACACTCTCGAGGATGTTGACCTCATCGTCACCGGCAATGCCTCCACTGACGGTGGCACCGGCTCCGTCCCGGCTATCCTCGGTGTCTACCGCGACCTGCCGGTTCTGACTCACCTGCGCTCTGTCGCTATCGAAGGTGACTCCATCACCGGTGAGCGCGAGGTCGAAGACGGCATCTACCAGCTCAAGGCATCCCTGCCGGCAGTCGTCTCCGTCACTGAGAAGGCTAATAGCCCGCGCTTCGCATCCTTCAAGGGCATCATGGCCGCTAAGAAGAAGCCGGTCACCGAGCTGACTCTGGACGATGTTGCTGCTGAGGCAGAGCAGGTTGGTCTCGAAAACGCTGCTACCGGTGTCACTGGCTCCACCCCGAAGCCGGCTAAGACCGCTGGTGAGCGCATTAACGATGAGGGAGACGGCGGCGCCAAGCTGGCCGAGTACCTCAAGGCCCAGAAGTTCATCTAAGGCGCTTGACGCGAATAGAAGACAAATAGAGATACAAGTAGGAGAAAGATCACTATGACCGACGTCCTCGTTCTCGTCGAGCACGCAAATGGCGAGCTGAAGAACACCACCGCTGAACTGCTGACCGCTGCTTCCGCATTCGGCACCCCGGCCGCAGTTGTCGTGGGTACCCCGGGTACCGCTGCTAGCTTCGCAGACACCCTGGCCTCCTACGGCGCTGGCGAGATTCTCGCTGCTGAGTCCGACGATGCCGACAAGTACCTGATCACCCCTGAGGTTGACGTTCTCGTCGGCCTGGCCTCCGAGCGTGAGGTTCCGGTGCTGGTTTCCGCTTCCGCAACCGGCAAGGAAATCGCTGGCCGCGTCGCTGCGCTGACCGGTTCCGGTCTGCTGTCCGACGTTGTTGCTATCAACGATGACGCTTCCGTTAAGTACTCCATCTTCGGTGGCGAGTACATCGTTGACGGTGTCGGCTACGGCGCATCCCCGGTCTACGCTCTGCGTCCGGGCTCCGTTGACCCGGAGGAGAAGTCCGGTTCCGCTGACGTTACCGAGATCGCATTCCCAGAGATCGGCAACAACGCTGTCGAGATCGTTTCCTTCGCACCGGCTGAGGGCGGCGACCGTCCGGAGCTGACCGAGGCTAAGCTGGTTGTTTCCGGTGGCCGCGGTGTCGCATCCGAGGATGGCTTCAAGAACGTTGTTGAGCCGCTGGCAGACGTTCTCGGCGCAGCTGTTGGTGCTTCCCGTGCTGCTGTTGACGCTGGCTACTACCCGGGTCAGTTCCAGGTTGGCCAGACCGGTAAGACCGTTTCCCCGGACCTCTACGTTGCTCTGGGTATTTCCGGTGCTATCCAGCACAAGGCAGGTATGCAGACCTCCAAGACCATCGTTGTGGTCAACAAGGACGAAGAGGCTCCGCTGTTCGAGATTGCTGACTTCGGTGTCGTCGGTGACCTGTTCGACGTTGTCCCGCAGGCTATCGAGAACCTGAAGTAATACGCACTTGCCTTAAGTCTGCTAGTTGCGTAAGGCTGCTGGTCGAGAGCCAACTCGGCTAGCAACTACCCGCTCGGGGTGGGCACAGATTTCCTGTCTGTTCCCGCCCCGAGCATTTTTTTGGTCCTACTCATCTGTTCGTGCAGATAGTGAGGTTTAACTATGGCGGATAGTGAGCATAAGGCGCACGCAGCGTTATACTGCCTGCATGCTTAATGACCACATCGTTGCCGCTCCGGACGAGAAGAGTGAAATGAAGTCTGCTGCGAAGACCCGTCACTTTGTGGATCATGCCGCGACTACACCATTACGCCCAGAAGCGCGCACGGCAATGGTCGAGAACCTAGGTCTGGCCAACCCCTCGGGGCAGTACGCCACCGCACGCATTGCGAAAAAGGTTCTGGAAGAGTCCCGAGAAGAAATTGCAGAGCTGCTCGGTGCCGATCCCATCGAGGTAGTTTTTACTTCCGGTGGAACTGAGGCCGACAATCTAGCGATTTCAGGCCTGTACTTCAAGGCCTCTGGCTCGGACATTGTGGTTCCACCAATCGAGCACGATGCAGTGTTGAAGACATGCCACCATCTGGAAAAGGAACACTGGGCCAAGATTGTTGAGGCTCCTGTAGGTGCTGATGGTCGCGTTGACATGGTGCAGTTCCCGGAGATTAGTCGGCAGAACACCGCGCTGGTGACGTGCATGTGGGCGAACAATGAGACCGGCACCATCCAGCCGGTGGAGGAGATTGCCAAGCGGGCGAAGGAGGCTCGCGTGCCTTTCCATATCGATGCTGTGCAGGCAGCCGGACATCTGCCAATTGATTTCCACGCAAGTGGCGCCACTACAATGGCCATCTCCGCGCACAAGTTCGGCGGTCCCCGTGGGATTGGGGCGCTGCTTGTTCGTCGTGAAGCGAAACTTACCCCGCATAACAACGGCGGCGGGCAGGAACGCGGACTGCGTTCGGGCACGCAGGACGTGGCGTCGGCGGCGGGCATGGCGGCAGGACTGCGCGCGGCGGTGGACGCGATGGCGGCGGACAATGAGCGAATCCGCGGTCTGACGCAGCAGCTCATCAGGGCAATCGTGCACATCGACGGTGCGATTATCCACACTAGCGAGCTCGCTTTGCCGGGGCACGTCTACGCCAGCTTCCCGGGCGCGGAGGCCGATAGTTTGATCATGCTGTTCGATGCGGCGGGAATTGACTGCTCTACGGGATCGGCATGTAGCGCGGGCGTTAACCGTCCCTCGCACGTGCTGATGGCGATGGGCGTTTCGGAGCCGGAAGCGCGGTCGTCGATTCGTTTTACGCTGGGGTACACCTCGACGCAGGCGGATGTCGACGCCGTCATTTCGGCGCTGCCGGAAACGGTCGAGCGGGCGCGGCGTGCGGGCATGGCTTAGTTTTTGCCCCGTGGTGGTACGGTGACACGTGCACAAAATCTAGAGGGGAAAGGTTGCAACGCAATGCGAGTTCTTGCAGCAATGAGCGGTGGTGTGGATTCTTCCGTGGCTGCGGCGCGTGCATTGGCCGCAGGTCACGAGGTCGTCGGCGTGCACTTGGCGCTGTCGAAAGATCCGCAGTCCGTTCGCGCCGGATCCCGCGGCTGCTGTTCGCTAGAGGACTCCGGCGATGCCCGCCGCGTCTGCGATGAGCTGGGCATTCCTTTCTACGTCTGGGATTTCTCCGAGCGCTTCAAGGAAGAGGTCATGGATGACTTCTACGACTCCTACGAGCGCGGCGAGACGCCGAACCCATGCCTGCGCTGCAATGAACGCATCAAGTTCGCCGCTCTACTAGAGCGCGGCATCGCGCTCGGCTTCGACGCTGTGGTCACGGGGCATTACGCTTTGCTTGGCGACGACGGCCTGTTGCGCCGCGGCCGCGATGCGAAGAAGGACCAGTCCTATGTCCTGGGCGTGCTGGATCGCGAGCAGCTGCAGCGCTCGATGTTCCCGGTAGGAAACACCGAGAAGCCAGAGATTCGTGAAGAAGCCCGCGGGATGGGACTAGGCACTGCCAACAAGCCGGACTCTTACGACATCTGCTTCATCCCGGATGGCAATACCAAGGCGTTCCTGGGCGCGAAGATTGGCTGTCGCCCGGGCACCATTGTGGATAAGGAAACTGGCGACACCGTCGCTGAGCACGACGGTGTCTACGGTTTCACCATCGGTCAGCGCAAGGGGATTGGCCTGGCGGGGCCGATGCCGGATGGCAAGCCGCGCTATGTCACCGGCATTGATGCAGAGACCGGCACGGTGACAATCGGCACGGCTGCGGACTTGAATGTCAACGTGCTCGAGGCCGACCGTGCCATCTGGCTGGCCAACCCGGATGAGGTACTCGCTGCCTCGGAGGCCGGCAAGCTGCAGGTGCAGGTGCGTGCGCACGGTCGCCCCATCGACTGCCGCATTGAAGTGCTGGCAGGACCTGACGATGACGTCACCGGACGCGGTGGCGCCTTCCGGCTGCACCTGAGCGATCCGCTTCGTGGTGTCGCGCCTGGTCAGGCCGCTGTTTTGTACCACACTGACACTGCGGGCGACTACGTGCTGGGCTCCGGCACGATTGTCTCGACCGCCCGTGAAGAGGACTTGTCGTGACCTCCTTTGTCGGCCTTGGCCCGATGCCGGGCCGCAATCCACACGAGGCGGCAGAGATTGTCATTGGCGAATGCCTGGAAGGTCACCTCACGCTACCGACGTTGCCCGCCCGTGGGTTCGGCGCCGATGCCGTCGGTCGCACGGCCGCCCTCATGGCTGACCTCGTCGTCGACAGGGGAGCGCGCTCCTGGAAAGTCGCCGACCGTCGTGGTCGCGCGAGTGCCTTGGCCACTGATTATCTCCACCGAGACATCGACGCGTGCGAGGAAGCGTGGGGACGCACCCCGCAGAAAATTCGCCTGACCGCTCTCGGCCCATGGACGATGGCGACTTCGGTGGAAAATGCCGCAGGCCATCTCATCGCCGTTGACCGCGGCGCCGTGAAGTACTTCGCGCAGTCGTTGGCCGCGGGATTGGCTTCCCACATCGCCGATGTCCGTCGGCGTTTCGACAGCGACATCGAAGTACTTCTGGCAGAACCCGCACTCGGCGCAGTCGTACAGGGCAAAATCAAGGCCCCGTCCATGCTGATGGGCAACGCGGGTTATCTCCCCGCCCAGGGGCACCGCGAGATCGCGGAGATCTTCCTCGAAGTCACAGGGCCGCTGCGTGACGACGACATCGAAGTGACCATCGCGCTGTCGAGCCCCGATGGCCTGGCTGTTCAGGCCTTGGCGGATTCCGGTGCGGCCGGAGTGTGGCTACCTCGCAAAGAACTGACCACCACGCAGCAACTGGATTTTGCGGCTGCCGTGGTCGGTGCCGATATGTCCCTGGAGCTGGGTATTGTGCCAGTGACGGTCACGGAGCGAGAAGAGCACACGGGCGTCCCGGTGGCGACACCGGCTCGAGCACTCGCTGAGCAAGCAGCGCTGTTCTGGGATGAGCTGGGCTATTCGCGCCTACAGATTGCTGAGAGCCTGAATCTGGCGCCGATGGGCGGCTTTGCTGCCAGCTCCAATGAAGAAGCACAGGCGCAACTCGGCGCAGGCCGCAATGCCACGGAGCTTCTTCGTCGGGCAGCCGGTGACTTGGCTCGCGACGAATAGCGACCTTATTCCACCAGCGTATTGAGGTAGTCCGCGAAGTAGGGAAGTGTGAATTCCACGTATCCCGTCGACGCTGACACAATCAGCTCACGGTAAATCAGGTCATGGCGAAGCTGTGAGATGCCAGAGAGTTTGCGTCCCATGGTCTCTGCGATGACGCTCGTGGCCACGGGCTTTCCATTGGGGGAGAGGCGCGCCATCGCTTTGAGAAAATCAATCTGGCGAGGTGACACTTTCCGCAGGCTGGGCGCATGAACTTGCAGCCCGATGCGGCGGATTGATTCCGCTGCGGCATCCGAGACATGCTGAGCGGTAATGGTGTCCGAGTGGGCCAACCTGGCCTTCGCCCAAGCGACTGAGCCAATGGTCTGTATGAGATACGGGTAGCCGTGGCTGAGTTCAGCGGCCAGCTCGACGGCATCCTCGGTCATCGCGCGTTCGCCGAGTTCTGCAGTTCTGCGAATGATGTCCTTGGTGGTCTCCACGTCCAATCGGCCCAGAGACACGCGTTCGGCACGGCGTAAGAATGTTGCGCCCTCTAGCTGGAGCAAGTCTTCGATACCGCTGGGCAGCCCGGCTGCGACAAAGGCAATCTCCGCATCGTCGCGATTTAGGTCCTGGATTGCATGGGCAATTTCGTTGAGCTGTGCGGGTTCTGCACTTTGCACCTCGTCGAGAGTGAGCAAGATGCCGGATCCCTGTGGCATGAGGAGAGCCGAGAGA
Source organism: Corynebacterium sp. MSK047 (assembly GCF_030232285.1). Classification (NCBI taxonomy): domain Bacteria; kingdom Bacillati; phylum Actinomycetota; class Actinomycetes; order Mycobacteriales; family Corynebacteriaceae; genus Corynebacterium; species Corynebacterium sp. MSK047. The sequence continues at coordinate 84,525 of NZ_JASPJI010000003.1, forward strand.
TCCTGAAGTTGGCTGAGCAGATTCCTGCCGGGCTCGGGCTGAGAAGTGCTGACTTCCGTCTTAAACCCGCCAATGCCGGCGATGGACAGGCCGGTGAGGTGACGGCCCTTGCCCGTCGGTGCACTGTCAATGGCACTGAAAGCGCGCGGAATGGTGACATCGGTGAGCTCAGAAATCATTTCAGAGCCGATGTGAGCACGCAGCACAATCCATCCCAGTTGCTTTGCTGCGGCTTCAAACTCGTTGAGAAGTACCGTCTTGCCGATTCCGCGGGTACCGGAAATTAGCGCGGTTCGCCAGGGATTACCGGGGCCTTCCGCCAGAGCCAGCTCAAACGAGTCCAGCTCGACATCGCGCCCACCGATGATGGCCGGGGATCGGCCGAATGTGGGGTGGAAAGGATTGCGTGGGATGGAGATGGCCTTGTCGCTGCGAGTGGTCACGCATCAATCATAGCAATGGATAATCCACATCGACTTGGATAACTTGGATATCCCGCCGAAATTTGGATATTCGGTTTCCGTTGGATAATCACAAAACTCTGGATATTGGGAGAGCCGGGGAGGGTGAAGGGGCCGCTGCTCAGTCCATCGGCCACCCGAAGGTGAAGTCCGACGTATCCTTACCCTTTTCGGTCAGGTACTGCTGCAGGTTCTTCTTGTACTGGTAGTACGCGACGGCCTGCAGCTCCATCAGCTCTTCCCCTGATTTTTCGGTTAGCTCCCGGTAGTGGCGCGCCATCACCCATGCGATGCGCGCAGCCGCCAGAGCATCTTCGGTGGCATCATGTGCCCCGTCCAGGCGCACCTGATAATGGCGGGAGACATCAGTCAAAGTGCGTTTTTCACGACGTTCTGGGTCGACGTAATTATCCAGCACAAAGGGGTCGACGACGAGGCCGTCAACAGTAAAACTGGGATCCTGCGAGCGCAGTACCGTCAGATCATAAGCCGCGTTATAGGCCACTACGGTCAGACCATCGCGCCAGGCAGCTCGAAGGCCGGCAATGGTATCCGCTAGCACTTCATCGTGCGGGCGCCCCTCCGCGCGAGCTTTTTCAGTGGTGATGCCATGCACATCAGACGCAGCTTGTGGAATTTCGACACCGGGATTAGCGAGCATGATGGTGGAATCTTTGCCCTGCTCAGTCAGTCGGACCAGTGCGGAAGTGACAATCTTGCAGGTGCGAGGATCCGTGCCGGTAGTCTCCAGATCAAACGCGAGCATGCGTCGCGGATCGAAATTATGCATGTCTCAACTGTAGCGGAGAGTGCGGATTCGCTGAGGGGCAGGAACAAGGTCAAGAGAATTTCCGTGTCCTCCGGCGCATCCGGGCAATGACATAGAATGAGCGACGTGACTTCCTCGACCGATGAGAACTCCGACCTGTCAACCTCCGATTTGTCTTCGTTTTCCAGCGCCCCCGCCTCCGAGCCAGCGCCGGCGGACGTCCGGGAGAAGTGGCAAGATCTAGCAACTCGCATTCGTGAAAACGCTGCGCTGTACTACACCGCGCAGCCGGTTATCTCCGATGCTGAATACGACGAGATGTTCCGTCAACTGCAGCGGTTAGAGGAGCAGTGGCCCGATCTGGTGGTGCCGGACAGCCCCACGCAGCAGGTCGGTGCGCAGGTCGACACGCCTGCCGACGGGGAAGTGTTCGAGCCTGTTGAGCACCTCGAACGCCTTTACAGCTTGGACAATGTTTTCGATGAGCAGGAGTTGCGCGGCTGGCTGGCCCGCACCCCGGCCAGCACGTATCTGACCGAGCTGAAAATCGATGGCCTGTCTATCGATCTGGTCTATGAGAATGGCCGCCTTGTCCGGGCGGCCACCCGCGGAGACGGCCGCGTGGGGGAGAACGTCACCGCCAATGCGCGCACTATCGAAGATATTCCGCATGAAATCAGCGGCGAGAACATCCCCGACGTGCTCGAGGTGCGTGGTGAAGTCTTTATCTCGTTGGAAGAGTTCGAACGCATCAACGCCGATCGCGTCGAAGCGGGTCAGAAGCCGTTTGCCAACCCCCGTAACGCCGCCGCCGGTTCCCTGCGACAGAAGGATGTTGCAGAAGTGGCCAAGCGCCGGTTGTCCATGATTTGCCATGGAATTGGTCATATCGAGGGCTGGCGTCCACAGTCCCAGCACGAGGCATATCGTGCCTTGGACGAGTGGGGTTTCCACGTGTCGCCGTATACAAAGCAGGTTCATTCCGCGGATGACGTCGTTAAGCAGATGCAGTACTGGGGCGAGCACCGCCACGACGCCATCCACGAGATGGACGGGCTTGTGGTCAAGGTTGACTCCCTTTCCGAGCAGCGCGCGTTGGGCGCGACCTCGCGGGCGCCGCGCTGGGCGATTGCCTACAAGTATCCGCCAGAAGAGGTCACCACGGACCTGCTGGACATTCGAGTCTCCATCGGCCGAACTGGTCGTGCGACGCCATATGCCGTGATGAAGCCGGTCTTCGTGGCCGGGTCAACTGTCGAGATGGCGACGCTACACAACCCTTCCGAGGTGCACCGAAAGGGTGTGCTCATCGGGGACCGTGTGACCATCCGCAAGGCCGGTGACGTGATTCCAGAGGTACTCGGCCCCGTAGCCGATCTCCGAGATGGTAGCGAGCGAAAGTACATTTACCCGACTCTCTGCCCCGAGTGCGGTACTCGTTTGGCTCCGGCAAAGGACAGCGATGCCGATTGGCGTTGCCCCAATACCCGCTACTGTCCAGGTCAGCTGCGGCGTCGAATTGAATTCCTCGCCTCCCGCTCCGGGTTCGATATCGAAAACCTGGGGGAGAGGGGCGCTGCCGATTTGATTCATCGCGGCGTGCTTGCCGACGAGTCCCGCCTCTTCGACCTCACCGAGGAAGATTTGCTCGGCACTGAGGTCTACACTACGGCTTCGCGGAAAACCCTGAACGCCAATGGTAAGAAACTGTTGGCCAACATCGAGGCAGCTAAGGATAAAGAGCTGTGGCGCGTATTGGTCAGCCTGTCCATTCGTCATGTGGGTCCAACAGTGGCGCGGACCTTGGCACAGAAGTTCGGCTCGATGGAGGCGCTGCGCGCTGCGAGCCGCGAGGAGATTTCGGCCATCGATGGCATTGGCGAGATCATCGGCGATTCCGTGGCTGACTGGTTCGAGGTGGACTGGCACCGCGAGGTTGTCGAGCGCTGGGAAGCTGCCGGTGTGCGTATGGCCGATGAGGTCGCCGATCGTCCAGATCAGGTGCTAGAGGGATTGACCGTGGTAGTCACCGGCTCTTTGGAGGACTTCACTCGCGACAGCGCGAAGGAAGCCGTTATCTCCCGTGGCGGTAAGGCCGCAGGGTCGGTGTCGAAGAAGACCGACTACGTGGTGGTTGGCGAAAACGCCGGTTCCAAGGCCACAAAGGCCGAGGAGCTGGGCTTGCCCATCCTCGACGAGGATGGGTTCAAGCGATTGCTGGAAACTGGTCAGGCCTAGCTGGGGCTTGGCCCAGCCAGGATTTGACCCAGCCGGGCCTAAATCTTGGTCTCTTCCAGCTTCCAGACCTCATTGGCGTAATCGCGGATGGTGCGGTCGGAGGAGAAGCGGCCCGAACGGATGATGTTCAGGAAGCACTTCTTGGCCCATGCCAGCTCGTCGCGGTAGTCTTCCGCCATGCGGTCGCGGGTCTCGCGGTAGTCAGCGAAGTCGCCGAGGACGTAGTAAACATCGGCCGGCTCGTACCCGTTGGACTCCAGCAGCGAGAAGTGCAGGTCGTGGAACATTCCGCTGCCACCGTCAGCAAAAGTGCCGTCGACAAGCGAATCGACCGCGCGTTTGAGGCCCGGCACCGTTTCGTAAGTGCCACGCGGGCTGTAGGTGCGGCGCAGCTCCGGCAGTTCCTCTTCCAGCGCACCGAAGATGTAGGCGTTTTCTTCGCCGGCGGCGTCGACGATTTCGACGTTTGCGCCGTCCATGGTGCCCAGCGTCAGTGCGCCGTTCATCATGAACTTCATGTTCGAGGTACCCGAAGCCTCCTTACCGGCAGTGGAAATCTGCTCGGAGATGTCGGTGGCCGGGATGATGTGCTCTGCCGGGGTGACGTTGTAATTCTCAACGAAGGCGACCTGCAGGCGGCCGTCCATGTCCGGATCGTTGTTGACCTTGTCCGCGATAGCATTGATGAACTTAATGATGGCCTTCGCGCGAACGTAGCCTGGGGCGGCTTTGGCACCGAAGATGAATACGCGTGGTGGCACGTCCAGCGTTGGGTCTTCCTTGATGCGGTAGTAGAGATCCAGGATGTAGAGCGCGTTGAGAAGCTGGCGCTTGTACTCGTGCAGACGCTTAATCTGGGTATCGAAGATGGCGTCCGGGTTCACCGAAATACCCTGGCGGTGCTCCAGCCAGGTGGCGAAGTCCTTCTTGTTCTCGTGCTTGATCTCGAGAATCTCACGCAACACGGCCTCGTCGTCAGCAAACTTTTCGAGCTCAGCGAGCTTGTCCAGGTCAGTGACCCAGGCGTCCGAACCCGACAGGCGAGTCAGCAGTGCCGACAGGCGCGGGTTGCACTGGTTGAGCCAGCGGCGCGGGGTGACTCCGTTGGTCTTGTTGTTGAAGCGCTCCGGCCAGATATCGTGCCAGTCCTTCAGCGTTTCGCGCTTAATGATTTCCGTGTGCAGAGCGGCAACACCGTTGATGGAGTACGCGGCGTAGCAGGCAATCCACGCCATGTGGATGCGGCCGTGGGAAATCGGCGCCATGTAATCAATCTTGCCCTGGTCGAAGCCGCGCTCCGCCAGGTCTTCGCGGAAGCGGCGGTCGATCTCACGGGTGATCTCCAGAACGCGGCCGAAGAGACGGTCAAAAATGGAGTATTCCCAGGTCTCCAACGCTTCTGCCAGAACGGTGTGGTTGGTGTAGGCGAAGGTGTTGGACACGACGTTCCAGGCGTCGTCCCAGCTCATATCGTGCTCATCCAGGAGCAGACGCATCAGCTCTGGGATAGCGAGCACCGGGTGGGTGTCATTGAGCTGAATGGAGTTGTACTTGTGGAAATCACGCAGGTCCTCGCCGTGATTCTCGATGTAAGAATCGATCATCGTCTGCAGCGAAGCGGAGACGAAGAAGTACTGCTGGCGGACACGCAGGACCTTGCCGTCATAGGTCGAGTCATTCGGGTAGAGCACGCGGCACAGGTCATGGACGCGTTCACGCTCGACAATGGCGTCGGTGAAGCGCTGCGAGTTGAAGGCGTCATAGTCGAATTCACGCATCGGCTCCGAGTGCCACAGGCGCAGCGTGCCGACATTATCGGTGCCGTAGCCGGTAATTGGCATGTCATATGGAACAGCGCGCACCACCAAGTCATCAAAGGTGACAATCTTGGACAGTTCCTCGCGACGAATGACGAAGGGGTAGCCCTCTTCCATCCACGGGTCCGGGTGCTCATCCTGGAAGCCATCTTCGAAGGTCTGCTTGAACAGACCGTAGCGGTAGAGGATGCCATAACCGGTCACCGGCAGATTCTGCGTGGCACAGGAATCCAGGAAGCAGGCGGCCAGACGACCCAGGCCACCGTTACCGAGAGCGGCGTCATGTTCGGCCTCGAGCACGTCTGTCAGATTCTTGCCGTACTTTTCCACGGCAGCAGAGGCCTCATCCACCAGACCTGTATTGAGCAGGTTGTTCAGCAGGGCGCGACCCATGAGGAACTCGGCGGAGAAGTAGTGCTGCTGGCGGGTAGCAGCGTATGCCTCCGTGGTGCGCTGCCAGTTGTCCGCTAGGTCATCGACAACAACCCGTGACAGACCGGACCAGAATTCCATCTCAGTGGACGACTGGGGGACACGGCCGGACTCGGCACGAATGTGGGATCCGACGAGGTCACTCAAGTTCGACATCAAAGAAGCTCCTTATTGACTGGTATCATTTCCAGACTTTACCGCTAAGCGTGAATCACTGCGCTCCATAGGGGAGGAGCCTTAGGGTAAGAGCTTCGAGCGGAAGGGAGCTGCCCTCAGAAGAGGGCAGCCCATTAGCCGCTGCTAGTCGATAATCGCGCCGACAATCGTGCCAATCCGTCCCAAGTGCTCAACCTCACTTGGTAGGAAGTCCGGCCCGCCGGGCCGGCCAATAACGAGAACGAGGCCCTTGCCCATCGGAGTGGCGGCAATGGAGGAGTCCATAACTGTCCAGTCCTCCGGCAGCCACGTTTCTTCGTCCGGATCGAGGTTTCGCGGCGAGTCAATTGGGGCTTCCGGCAGAGTCCGGCCGTTATCCTCTGGAGCAGCGGTAGAGGAAGCGCGACGTACCCAGCGGCCATCGCTCTGTTCGCCGAGGACGATAGCCCAGCCGGCAGTCATAGTCTGAGGCAGGCCGTCGACGACATCTCCGAGGGCACGATCTAAGTTTTTCGTGTGCTGCGAGAACTTGGCCAGCAGTGCAATCTGTCCGCGGCGGTCGACCGAGCCGGAGAAAGGCCTAATTGAATCGACTTCCACTCCGCTAATGGACTGAGCCGCTGTAATCAGTGTGTCTGGTAGCAGGCCCATGGGCAGGTCAACCACGATGTCGTCAACAACAACGCCATTAGCGCCGTAATCTACGACATCGACACTGCGAATATCACCTTCTACTTCGCCCAGGGCAGCCGCGACGTAGCCAAGTGCGCCTGGTTCGTCGGGAAGCTGGATGCGAAGGAGGTAACTCATGGCTGTGTGCACAACCTTTCGAATAATTGATAGTGATGCTTGCGGTGTAACTATAGAAGTAGTGATTTAGGCTACAGGGTAAACCTTTGAAATGTAAGACCCTGCGGACAACTGCTTGGCGACAACGACTACTGTTGGCAAGTACAGCCCGCTCGCGCGGTTCAAAATCAGTTTCAACTAAACTTCTGTGCACTAGCTTCGTACGAAGAAATGAAAGGGGTACTAGCGTGCCAGCTATCTCACGCGATGAGGTCGCCCACCTAGCGCGATTGTCCCGTCTGGCTCTGACTGACGCGGAACTCGACGAGTTCGCCGGTCAGATCGACGGCATTATTAACCACGTCCAGGCCGTTCAAAAGGTGGCTACGGATGATGTTGAACCGATGAGTCACCCCTCTTCGCTGTCCGGTGTGATGCGCGAGGACGTCGTCAAGCCGACGCTGACTGCGGAGCAGGCGCTGGACCAGGCGCCGTCGCAGGACCGCCAGCGCTTCGAAGTTCCCCAGATTCTCGGCGAGTAGGAGTACGTGGAAGAAATGACTGCAGCTAACCCGAACCTGCATGCCGCTGTTGCTGAGGACCCGATTCTGGGGCTGAGCGCTTTTGAGCTCGCACAGAAGATTCACGCTCGTGAGCTGACCTCGGTAGAGGTCACCCAGGCGTTCCTCGACCGTATCGCGGCAATTGATGAGGACATTCACGCATTCCTGCACGTCGGTGCCGAAGAGGCCCTGGCTGCAGCTCGCAAGGTCGATGAGTCGCTGGATGCTGGCGAGGAGCCGGCCTCCGCACTGGCCGGTGTTCCGCTGGCGCTGAAGGATGTCTTCACTACCACCGATGCGCCGACCACCTGCGCTTCCAAGATGCTCGAGGGCTACATGAGCCCTTACGACGCAACGGTTACTGCCAAGTTGCGTGCAGCTGGCATCCCAATCCTGGGTAAGACCAACATGGATGAGTTCGCGATGGGCTCGTCGACTGAGAACTCCGCTTACGGCCCGACTCACAACCCGTGGGATGTTGAGCGCACCGCAGGCGGTTCCGGTGGTGGCTCTTCCGCGGCGCTGGCCTCCGGTATGGCTCCGCTGGCTATCGGTACTGACACCGGTGGCTCGATTCGTCAGCCAGCAGCTCTGACCGCAACGGTCGGTGTGAAGCCGACCTATGGCACGGTATCCCGCTACGGCCTGGTCGCTTGTGCCTCCTCGTTGGACCAGGGTGGCCCGACCGCGCGTACCGTTCTGGACACCGCGCTGTTGCACGAAATCATTGCTGGCCACGACGAGAACGACTCGACTTCCACGGAGCAGCCGATTGCCGATGTGGTTGCTGCTGCCAAGGAAGGTGCTACCGGTGACCTCACGGGGGTTAAGGTCGGCATCGTCAAGCAGTTTGACCGCACCGAGGGGTACCAGGCCGGTGTACTGGACAGCTTCCACGAGGCCGTCGACAAGCTTAAGGAAGCTGGCGCGGAGGTTGTCGAGGTCGATTGCCCGAACTTCGACCACGCACTGAGCGCGTACTACCTGATTCTGCCGTGTGAGGTCAGCTCCAACCTGGCTCGTTTCGACGGCATGCGTTACGGCCAGCGTGTTGGTGATGACGGTACGCACTCCGCCGATGAGGTCATGGCTATGACCCGTGCCGCTGGTTTCGGCGATGAGGTTAAGCGACGCATCATCATCGGTACCTACGCGCTATCGGTCGGCTACTACGACGCCTACTACATCCAGGCACAGCGTGTCCGTACCTTGATTCAGCAGGACTTCGAGCGGGCCTTCGAACAGGTGGATGTCCTGATCTCGCCGACCACTCCGACCACTGCGTTCAAACTGGGCGAGAAGGTTGACGACCCGCTGAGCATGTACATGTTCGACCTGTGTACTCTGCCGCTCAACCTGGCCGGCATGTGTGGCATGTCCGTGCCGTCGGGCCTGGCTGAAGACACCGGCCTGCCGGTGGGCCTGCAGATTATGGCTCCGCGCCACGGTGATGATCGTCTGTACAAGGTCGGCGCGGCCTACGAAAAGGTTCGTGGCCCGATTGCATAAAAGCGCTCAATAAGCGTTAGTCGGTTTTCTTCAACCGTCGTTTTCTCACCGAAGTGGGAGAGCGGCGGTTGTTGTCGTGCCGGGGGAAATTTCATACATGCGCAGGAACGCAAACATGAAGAGAGTCAGAATTAAAAGCCCGCCGCGGTTTATGCCGTGGATTTATGGGCTGGTCATTGTCATAGCCATTGCCGTCAGTCTGGTCGCTGCGGTGGTCTTCGGCTCGGCGGATATCACCTGGTCCACCACGACACAGGTCATTTCGCATCACCTCTTCGGCACTGAGCTCGATGAGTCTGTGCCCGCCAGTTCGGACACCATCATCTGGAATCTCCGCGCTCCCCGGGGAATTCTCGCAGCGATTGTAGGGGCGGGGCTAGCTGTCTCCGGTGTGGCTATGCAGACATTGGTCCGTAACCCGTTGGCAGACCCGTATCTGCTAGGTATTTCCGCGGGTGCCGGCGCCGGTGCGACCGCGGTGATCATCTTTGGTGCTTTCTCCGGTAGCCCCATCGCGCCGCTGACATTCGGCGCACTCCTCGGTGCAGTCATGGCCACCCTCGCAGTCGGCGCCTTCGCTACGGCCGGGGGAGGACTAACCCCGCTGCGTTTGGTGCTCTCTGGCGTTGTGCTCTCCGCTGCGTTTTCCGCGCTGAGTAGCTTCATGGTCTTCGCTGGGCCAGACCCGAGGGCCGCGCAGTCTGTGATGTTTTGGATGCTGGGCTCGGTTGCCGGTGCGACATGGGTGAAGACACTCTTCCCGCTCATCGTCCTCATCGCAGTACTGTTGTTTTTCCTGTTCAAGGCCCGTCATCTCGATGCGCTGGCAACTGGTGAGAGCACCGCAGCGGCCGTAGGTATTGACGTTTCTCGGCTACGCACGCAGGTATTTGTGCTCCAGGCTGTCCTCGTCGGCACGCTCGTGGCGGTATCGGGCGGTATCGGGTTTGTCGGCCTGGTGATTCCGCACTTGACCCGCATCTTGGTAGGTGCCACGCACCGCGTTGTCCTACCGGTTGCTGCACTCATGGGTGGGCTGTTTCTCATCTGGGTGGACATCATCGCGCGCGTAGTGGGCGGAAGCCAGGAAATGCCGCTGGGCGTGGTCACGGGACTGGTTGGCGCACCGCTCTTCCTCTACCTCATGAGCCGCTCGCACTACAGCTACGGAGGTGCCGAGTAAATGAGCGCCCCACAAAAATCTGTCCTCTCCGCGAAAGATGTGCGCTGTGACATCGCCGGACGCACCATCGTCAGCGGAGTCAACCTCAGCTTCGGCGCGGAGCCCATGACCGCCATCATCGGTGTTAACGGCGCGGGCAAATCCACGTTGCTGCGTGCGCTCGGCGGAATCACGAAACCGGCCGCGGGCGAGGTCGAGATTAACGGCACATCGATGAGTTCAATCAGCTCGAAGCACCGCGCTCGTGATCTCGCTTTCGTCGCACAAAACGAGGTCCCACCCGCCGAAATGCGCGTGCGCGACTTTGTCTCCCTCGGTCGGTTGCCCTACCAGCGCCTTTTGGGTGGCAACACTGCCGAGGACAACTCCCACGTCGACCGTGCGCTGGCGCTCGTAGGTCTGGAAACAGTCGCGCAACGCCTGTGTGGGCAGCTCTCGGGCGGGCAACGTCGTCGCGTATGTTTGGCGCGCGCCATCGCCCAGGACTCGCCGATTATGCTTCTCGACGAGCCCACCAACCACCTCGACGTGCGCCATCAACAATCCGTCCTCCGGCTGGCCCGCTCCAGCGGAGCGTGTGTCATTGCCGCCATCCACGACTTGGACCTGGTGATGAACCACTTCGACCGCGTCATCGTGGTCGCGGACGGCGGTATCGCGGCCGACGGCATCCCCGTAGACGTGCTGACCCGCGACTTCGTCGCCAAAATCTTTCAGGCTGAATCCTGTCAGCTCAATTCTCCCTCTGGCCGCCGTCATCTCGCAATCGATAGCGAGCTGGATGCTGCCACCATCAACTAGGAGTACTCCCTTGAATAACGCACATGCTTTCCGACGTCCCCTGCGTGCCTCAGCAGCTGGTATCGCAGTGGCTGCACTGGTATTCGGAGCCGCCGCCTGTGGCTCTGATGAGGGAACGCAGGCTTCGTCGTCAGGCCTTACCCTCACCAACTGCGGTGAAGAAGTCAGCTACCCGGGTGTAGCTAAAAAGCTGCTCATCAACGACGGTAATATCGCCTCGCTGGCGCTAGCTGTGGGGGCCGCGGATGAGATCACTGCAGTGAGCTCTATGGCCTCGCACCTGCCGGTGTTGACCGCAGCTTACGGCGATGAAATTGCGCAGAAGCCAGAAGTTGCGAAGGAATACCCGAATCTGGAGCAGGTTATTGCGGCCGAGCCGGATCTGATGCTGGCGGGCTGGGGCTATGGATTTAGCGAGGATAAGGGTATTACCCCGGAATCGCTTTCCGAGCACGGTATCGGTGCCTACACCCTGACGGAATCTTGCCGCACTGGTGACGCAGCCTCGGCGGGCAAGGAAGGCAGTGGCGACCCGGGACACACTCGTGGTCTGGTGGACCCGTGGGAAGCCGTCAAAATCGATTTGAAGAACATCGCTACTTTGACCGGACACGACGGTGAGGGCGACAAGGTTATTGCAGATATTGATAACCGTCTGCAAGCCCTGGATGCCGCGCCGAAGGGCGTCAAGAAGCCGGTGGGCTTCCTCTTTGACTCTGCCGGCGACGCACCGTTTACCTCGGGTTCCTTTGGCGCACCGCAGGGCATCCTGGAAAAGGCCGGCGCGACGAATGCAGCCGAGTCTATTAAGGACACCTGGACCACGATGTCCTGGGAACATGTCGCGGAAACGGAACCCGACTTCATCGCGCTTGTGGACTACCCAGGTCAGACCTTCGAAGAGAAAATCAAGGTTTTGCGCACGAATCCGGCAACGAAGGATCTCGAGGCGGTCAAGGAGAACCGCTTTATTAACCTGCCGATTGCATTGTGGACGGAGTCTCCGCTGAACGTCGATGCCGCAGAGTACGTGCGCAAGGCGCTCGAGGAATATGGTCTTGTGCCGGCGTCGGAGGTGACGACGAAGATGGCGCTACCGTCCGAGCTACCAGGGCAGGAGTACCTGCGGAAGTAGTTTCGACCAAGGCCGTCAAGCACGAACTGACTAACGCGACTAAGGTGGGCATCATGCGAATTGCGACCCTTACCTCCGGTGGAGATTGTCCCGGTCTGAATGCCGTTATCCGTGCAATTGTCCGTACCAGCTCGAGCGAGTACGGCTCAACCGTCGTCGGTTTTGAGGACGGTTGGATTGGTCTTATGGAAGACCGTAGGGTCCAGCTTTACGACGATGAGCGGATTGACCGTATGCTGCTGCGTGGCGGCACGATGCTGGGCACCGGCCGCGTGCATCCGGACATTCTCATGTCTAACCTCGACCGCATCAAGGAAAATCTCTCTGATGCGGGCATCGATGCCCTGATCCCAATCGGTGGCGAAGGTACGCTGAAGGCCGGCAAGTGGCTTTCGGACAATGGGGTGCCGGTCGTCGGTGTTCCGAAGACTATTGATAATGACGTCAACGGTACGGACTACACCTTCGGTTTCGACACGGCTGTGGCTGTTGCCACCGACGCGGTTGACCGTCTGCACACCACTGCGGAATCCCACCAGCGCGTCATGATTGTTGAGGTCATGGGTCGACACGTGGGCTGGATCGCTTTGCATGCGGGTATGGCCGGCGGTGCTCACCACATTGTCATTCCGGAAAAGCCATTCGACATCAACGAGATTGTGAAGTCGATGGAGCGCCGTTTCCAGATGGGTGAGAAGTACGGCATTATCGTCGTCGCTGAGGGCGCCACCCCGAAGCCGGGCACCATGGAGTACGAAGAGGGCGGTGTCGACCAGTTCGGCCACCAAACCTTCAACGGCATTGGTCAGGTTATTGGTGCGGAGATTAAGAAGCGCACCGGGTACGACGTTCGCACCACGGTGCTGGGTCACATTCAGCGTGGCGGTACGCCGACTGCGTACGACCGCGTGCTTGCTACCCGCTACGGTGTCCACGCCACCCGAGCAGTACACGAGGGGGACTTCGGCAAGATCGTCGCTCTGCACGGTGAGAACATCGAGCGTATCGACATCGACGATGCGGTTGCTGAGTTGAAGGTTGTGCCGGATGGCCGTTACCGCGCAGCTGCTGCGCTGTTTGGTTAAACGCGTCGGTTAAGCACGCGTTGCTAAACATTTAGGCACATCTTCGTAACAAAATAGGCATACTGCCCGAGCTGGTGTATCAATCACCAGTCCGGGCAGTATGTTTTATAAGGTTCCGGTTTTTGAAAAATAGACTTATATTTAGGATTTTCTCGTTATGTGGAAAAGAGCCACAACAATCGCGATGGCCTTTGTCGGCCTAACTGTCGGTGCCGGATTCGCATCCGGCCAGGAAATGATGCAGTACTTCGTGGCATTTGGCACTAACGGCTTGTGGGGCGTGGTACTTGCCTCCGTCGTGATGATTGCCAGTGGCCTGGCAGTGCTGTCAATTGCCAGCTACTTGCAGGCTGATGAGCACTCCGAGGTCTTCGACGTAATCACCCGCAGTTGGGTTTCGAAGATTTTGGATATCGCCGTGATGATCACGCTGTTCTGTACCGGCTTCGTCATGTTCGCCGGTGCCGGTGCGAACTTGAACCAGCAGTTCGGACTTGAGGTGTGGATCGGCGCCGTCATCATGGTTGCCCTGACTTTGGGTGTAGGCATGCTGGATGCCGACAAGGTCAGCCGCGTGATTGGCATGATCACTCCATTCATTATCGTGTTCCTGCTTGGAGCCGGTATCTACACTTTGTTCACCACCGACACGTCGATGTCGGAGGCCGCGCAGTACACCAATGAACTGTCGACATCGCTGCCACACTGGTCTATTTCTGCCCTGAACTATGTCGGTTTCTGTGTGATGGTGGCCGTATCGATGTCGATTGTCATCGGCGGTAGCTACCTGAACCCGCGTGAAGCTGGCATCGGTGGTCTCATGGGCGGGAGCATCTATGCAGGTCTGCTGACGCTGGTGACCTTTGCCCTCTTCTTCAAGGTCAAGGATGTTGGCCACGAAGATATGCCGACCCTGGCAATCGTCAATGACATCCACCCGGTCCTGGGTACCGTGATGGCAATCATCATCTACGCCATGATTTTTAACACGGCCATTGGCATGTTCTACGCGCTGGGCCGCCGCCTAACACGCAATACCCCGCACCGTTTCCGCCTGGTATTCATCGTGACCGTGCTGATTGGCTTTGGCCTAAGTTTCTTTGGGTTCAAGGCTCTGGTTGGCTCCATTTACCCGGCACTAGGCTATGTCGGTATCGCCCTAATCGTGATTCTGTGCGGTGCGTACCTGGCAGGACGCAACAAGCTGATGGAGGAGTCGAAGCGTCGCGGTCGTATCCGTAAGCTCGCACGCCGAAAGATGCACCCGAACAAGAAGTTCACCACCGCCGATCAGAAGAAGCTCGATCGCGCTTTGGCTAACTCCAACATTTCCAACGTCGACCTTCAGGAAAGCGTTCGCGATGACATCGTCGAGGAACTGGTCAGCGACGATAACGTGAACTTCACTGAGGATGACGCCGAGCGCATCGTAGAAAAGGATAATGAGCGCCTGGAGAAGCTGTCCGAAATTGAAGAAGCTTCCGATGAAGAAAACCCTCGCGAGACCGCGAAGGACTCCTTCCCAGGCGAGACCACAGCTACTGCGCCGAAGAAGCTGGCCGGTCAGACTAAGAACGCATTCAAGCGCGTGGCTCACCCTAAGCCGAAGAAAGAAAACTAACTAGCGCGACTGGGCAGCTCGAAAATCTAGGCAGCTCGAAAATAGAAGGCATCGCACCGGTAGGGAAGGGCGATGCCTTCTTCGTATGTGTGCTCCAAGTGCTCGTTGAGATACCAGTGCAAGTTCGCCTCCACCTTGACGCGTGTGGCGGGCTTGGAACGAAGCCAATAGGAACGGGTCCGTGCCAGCAACACGATGTCCTCGATGGTCAGTGTCTGCTCCCAGGCCAGGCGTACCTCATCGACTAACTCCAACTCCGGACCAACTTCAGGGTAGAAGCCGGGGCGCAACACGTCACCGGCGTGCATGATGCGGCTGAGCCGATGCACCCACGGTACGGAGACATCCAAGGTGTTCCACACCAACATAGCCACGCCATCGATGCGTAACACCCGAGCGAGTTCTTTACTTGCAGCTGTCGGGTCCACCCAGTGCCAGGTCTGCGCACATGTTGCTACATCGACGCTGTCGGACTCCAGTCTCGTGCGCTCCGCAGTACCTTCCAGGCATTCCGCCGCTGGCACATTGTGCATCAGTGCTTGCCGCATCGCGGTGGAGGGATCGAGTGCCAGCAGGGTGGCATCGCGGTAGACGTCGGCAAGCGAGGCGGTGAGCTTCCCAGTGCCGGCGCCGATATCGGCGACTACCTGTGGGCGCGGTGCAAGGCGGGTAAGCGCTTCGATGACGGTTGGAGGATATCCGGGGCGCACGCGGTGGTAGCCCGAGGCGCCGTCGGCGCTTTCCTGCAGGTCGTCGTCGAAAGTAGCGCCTGCGCGGTGGCGGTCAGCGGCATCGCGGAACGTTGGCGTATCGCGTGCTGACGTCGGTGGAATCGGTGGGTGTTCGTTAACTCCGGGCACGACTTATACCCTAGGGCACGCACGCGGGGCCATCGCTAGTAGACTCTACAAACATGACCGCTGCATACGCTGATGACTTGATGGACTTTGATGAGGTCCTCGAACGTTTTGACCCGGTAATGGGCATGGAGGTTCACGTCGAGCTCTCGACGAATACCAAGATGTTCTCCTCCTCCTCGGCGCACTTTGGTGCCGAGCCGAATAGCAACGTCGATCCCTGCAGCCTCGGCCTGCCGGGCGCGCTGCCCGTGGTTAACCGTCAGGGCGTTGAGTGGGCTATCAAGATTGGCCTCGCGCTGAACTGCGAGATTGCTGAGTCCTCCCGCTTCGCGCGCAAGAATTACTTCTACCCGGACCAGCCGAAGAACTACCAGATTTCGCAGTACGACGAGCCAATCGCCTACGACGGATATCTTGACGTTCAGCTTGACGACGGCACGGAGTTCCGTGTCGAAATCGAGCGCGCTCACATGGAAGAAGACACCGGCAAGCTGACGCACCTGGGCGGTGCCGATGGTCGTATTCACGGCGCCACGCGTTCGCTGGTGGACTGCAACCGCGCAGGTATTCCGCTGATTGAGATTGTGACTAAGCCGATTCTCGGTGCAGGGGAGCGAGCCCCAGAGGTTGCTCGTGCGTACGTTTCTGCACTGCGTGACCTGGTGAAGTCCCTCGGTGTCTCCGATGCCCGCATGGACCAGGGCTCGATGCGTGTGGACTCCAACGTTTCCCTGCGCCCAATTGGCCAGGAGGAGTTCGGTACTCGTACCGAGACTAAGAACATCAACTCCCTGAAGTCGGTTGAACAGGCTGTTCGCTACGAGATGCAGCGCCAGGCTGCTGCGATTACCAATGGCGAGGAGATCGTTCAGGAAACCCGCCACTACCAGGAGACCGACGGTACGACTTCTAAGGGTCGCCCGAAGGAGTCGCAGTCGGACTACCGCTACTTCAACGACCCGGATTTGCCACCGGTTATCGCTCCGCGTGAGTGGGTGGAGGAAATCCGCGCAACTCTGCCGGAGCTGCCGTGGGTTCGCCGCGCTCGCATCCAGGAAGAGTGGGGTCTGAAGGACGAGGAAATGCGCGACCTGGTTAACGCCGGCGCACTCGACCTGATTGTCGACACCGTTGAGGCTGGTGCCGGCCCAGCTGAGGCTCGTTCCTGGTGGGTCGCTTACCTCGCTCAGAAGGCCAACGAGGCAGGCGTGGAGCTGGCTGAGCTCGCAATTACTCCGGCACAGGTCGCCCGCGTGATTGCTCTGATTGAAGAGGGCAAGCTTACCAACAAGCTGGCCCGTAAGGCCGTCGACGGCGTGCTCGCAGGCGAGGGCGATGTTGATGAGGTCGTTGCTGCCCGTGGCCTGGAGGTCGTTCGCGACGACGGTGCTATTGAGAAGGCCGTCGACGATGCACTGGCTGCTAATCCGGACATCGTGGAGAAGTACCGAGCTGGCAACAAGAAGGTTGTCGGTGCCATCGTGGGGCAGGTCATGAAGGCCACCCGTGGCAAGGCGGACCCGGCTCAGGTTAACCAGCTGATCGCGAAGAAGCTGAGCTAGCAACACCGAGCTAGCCTCCCTGAAAGCTAATCCGGGGAACCGCCGGCGGCACCATCGCTCGGCAGTCTGACGACGCGCTCGTCAGACTCCGACGGTTGTGCCCCGGCGGTTTTGTTTGTCGTGGCACCCCAAACTTCAATACCCTGATTCGCTGCGACAGCTGCTACATGCGAGATGTGGCCGAAGTCGCCGTCGACAAGCACTTCAGGGGACCCCTTGACCTCCCACGCCGCGTCGGGCCCACTGTACTGTGGCCCCACCGGCATGGAGATGACTTTCTGCGCGTCTGGGATAGCAATGACCACGCGGTCACCCATCACTGCGCATCCACCGATGGAATCGTTCAGGTCCACACCGCCGAGGGGGTTAATCACAGGGCCGGTGAGCTGAACCAGCTGTGGGGTGCCGTCGAGAATGGCGGTTGCCAACGGCGGCATTCCATCAGGACCATGGCAGAACTGCTGAAACTCGATGCCTGGATCCCCCACGAGCAATTTGCGCGGGGACAGGGCGCCCGAATTTCGGTCAAAATAGATACCGAGAATGCCCGGCTCGCTGAGGTCCGGAAGTTCGCGCACGTCAGCGGTGCTGCCCTCCACGAGGGTGACGCGCGCGATGGTGTCGTCGTTACGCAAAACAAAGACCTGGCGGTCCTCTTCAACCGAGGGACTGGGCAGCAACTGTTTTGCAGGGGCGCCGAGCCGTGCGACCTCACGCGGTGTCTTACCCGGTGCGACAACGGTGAGCGCACCGTCATCGGTGGCGACGAGGGCCTCCCCAGGGGCGGTTGAGGCTAGCGCGGTGGTAAGCGGTAGGCAGGCGGCGAGAGTGACATCGTCGAGGTCACAGGGGCCTTTGTCTTTGGCTTTGCTTTCCGTGGTCGGTACCGGGGTAGAGGGCAAATCAGGGGAGGAAAACTTTGGCATGGCAATGCCCGTTGGCTCTGACTTGTCTTCCGTAAACGGCAACTCAAGCGCGTTCGAGGCACTCATGCAGCCGGAAAGAGAGACCATCCCGATGACACCAGCGGCGAGCGCAGCACGACGACGCCGCCCGCGAGCGCGAGCCTGTGCACTGCTGGTGTGGACGAGGTGGAATCCCATAGGCATACACAATACAGCCTCGTTTCACGGCCACGCCTGCGACCAAAAGTGAGGCAGTAGATTTAATGTGGACGATGTGAGCGACTCAGAGAAGTACCCGAACGACCGCGCCCTCGAGAATGTGGAGGACGGATTCGATGACGATCTCGACGTCCCGACCTACCGCAAGCTCGCTGAGCCAATGAACGAAGAAACCAACCGTGATGACAGCGACAACACCGCAACGCAGGTTTTTCCGGGTGTGCCGGAAAAGCGCGTAGCGGAGGAGTCGGAGGCAGACCAGGAAAACCTGCCGCCGGAATCCACCGCTGCATCAGAGACAGTGGCAGTGGCAGAGACAGAGGTCGAGCCGAGCTCGGAACCGGAGCCTGAAGTTCAGGATGAGCCGAAGAAGCGCTACGACGCCTACGCCGCTGCAGGCCGCACGGCACCTCAGGTGATTAGCCCTGCCGGTAGGCCTTCGCCGCGGGATGAACAGGCTGAAACTGAATCAGCGCCCGCGGCCGATAAAGAGTCGGAGGCAACCGAAATCTTTGAGCAGCCGGCTCGTAGTGAGCACGTTGATTCAGACGAGGATTTCAGCCAGCCGACGCAGGCCTTCTCGGCTTCTGAAGCGGCAGCAGCGTCCGCAGCGGGAGCTACTGCAAATAAGTCGGAAGCACAGCCAGCATTCGACGATGAGGCGGAGCCGACCTATGACTCTTCACGCAATTCCGCAGCTGAGACTCAGTATTTCGACGAATCGGATTTCGCTGAACCGGCTGCGTCCCGCGATACCGCTGGTGCAGCTGGCGCAGCTGGTGTTGCAGGAGCAGGCGTAGGAGCCGCCGGGGCAACTGCTGCTACGACTACCGCCGCTGCTGACGACGATGAAGACACGGACTTCTACGACGACAACGAACCGGAGTTCCGTCGCGGTACCACTGACTTCGGCCTCCTGCTGCTGCGTCTTGGATTGGGTGCGCTACTGCTGGTCCATGGTCTGACAACGCTGCTCGGCTGGGGCAACTCCGGTGGCACCACTGCGCTGGAGACACAGTTTAGCCAGAACAACTTTGCCCTCGGCCCTGTAATGGCCACTGCCATCCCAACGGTTCAGCTTATCGCGGGTGCCCTGCTTATCTTGGGTCTCGCGACACCGCTGGCCGCGGCGTTGGCGCTGGCATTGTCCGCCTACCTCAGCATGTTTGATGTGGCTACCTCTGCCAATGGTGTGAATATCGTTGGCCAGGATTCCAGTAACCTCCAACTACAGCTGTTGATGACCGCCATGGCGCTTGGCTTGCAGTTCACCGGCCCGGGCCGTATCGGCATCGACTTCGGACGCGGCTGGGCTCGTCGACCACTGGCATCGTCTTGGATTTTCGGAATTCTGTCCATCGCCGCAGCAATTGGCCTGTGGTGGCTGACGACCGGCACGCTGCCGTTTGTTGGCTAAGGCGGCTCGCAGCTACACAAACAGTCGAGCGACCTAAACTAGGTTCTCGGTTAGGGCCGGGGTACAATGCCCCCTATGCCAAAGTCGAGACACGCACTAAAGACCACCCTCGCGGTGGTCTTTTTCATGTCTTCGATAGGCGCTACAACGTCGATTCACTCACCATCGACAGCCGCTGCCGGCGAGCACAATGAGGTTGCAGCCTCCGTCTCGTCGGCAAGCGTGTGGCCGACTCATGAGGTGAGTCTGCCGCGCATGAACCTCAACGCCGAAGGGTTGATTGAGACTGTCCCGCGCACGCAAATGGCGGTGAGCTACGAGCCGGTGGGCGTGGGGTACAGCAGCCAGGCATCGCAACGCCCGCTGCCGGCGCTATCCCTGATTAAGTTGTATATCGGTCAGTATGTGCTCGAACACGGCACTGCCGACGATGCCGAGCGCGTCGAAAAGATGATTTCGCGTTCCGACGACGATTTGGCCGCCGACTTTTACCGGAAGTATCCGGAATCGGTCGATTCCATTGCGACCGAGTACGGCCTGTTCAACACTTCCGGCGGAGAAAAGTGGGGAGTATCGAGGACCACCGCGGAAGATGTGGTGTCTTTTATTTCCCAGCTTCGTCTGAAGCATCCTAATTCAGAGGTGCTCGAGGCGATGCGACACTGGTCGCCGATTGCTGCCGATGGCTATCGACAGAATTTTGGTCTTGCCGGGCTGCCCGGCTCTGAAGGCGCGAAAATGGGCTGGTCCAACCGGCGTTCGTGGCACTCTTCCGTTGTTTTTGGCCCCGGATATGTAATGGCGGCCATTACCGAGGGCGGCAAATATGCACACACCGAGGACGTCGCTGAGGGGATTGCCGACGTCGAGTACCGGGATTTGGTGAAGCCCACGCAGAAGACTGGGCGCAAAGCCACTCTAGAAACGCCAAAGGCCCGTGCGGTAAGCACAGGCCTTTAAACGGGGTTGGATTTAGCTAGTCGACAATGCGGATCGCGCCCTTATCCGCACTGGACGCCATTTTGGCGTATGCGCGCAGCGCCTTGGACACCTTGCGCGGACGCGGCTTGTGCGGAGTAAATGGCTTGTCGCGCTTGAGCTCCTCATCGCGGCGAGCGGCCAGCTCCTCGTCGGACACCTGAATCTCGAGCCGTCGTTCAGCGACATCGATGTACACCGGGTCGCCGTTGCGGACGAGACCGATTGCGCCGCCGGCAGCGGCCTCCGGGGAAACGTGGCCGATAGACAGTCCGGAGGAACCCCCGGAGAAGCGACCATCGGTGACCAGTGCACAGACCTTACCCAGGCCAGCGCCCTTGATGAATGCGGTCGGGTGCAGCATCTCCTGCATGCCCGGGCCGCCGGAAGGACCCTCGTAGATGACAAAGAGAACTTCGCCCGGCTGCAAGGTGCGGTTCAAGATGACCGAGACAGCCTCTTCCTGGCTTTCTACGACGCGAGCGGTGCCCTCGAAGTGGAACTGATCCTCGCCGATACCGGCGGTCTTCAGGATAGCGCCGTCCTCGGCGATGTTGCCGCGCAGGACACACAGACCGCCTTCCTTCGTGTAGGCGTGGTCGAAGTCGCGGATGCAGCCATTTTCGGAGTCCGTATCCAGGCTCTCCCAGCGGTTGGATGTGGAGAACGGCTCGGTGGTGCGCACGCCGCCAGGGGCTGCGTGGAACAGTTCAATCGCTTCGTCAGTGGCCTTGCCGCCGCGGATATCCCAGTTGTCCAGGTGCTCCTCCAGAGATGGGGAGTGAACGGAGCGGACATTCATTTGCAGCAGGCCCGCGCGGCGCAGTTCGCCGAGGATGGCTGGAATACCACCGGCGCGGTGGACGTCCTCCATGTAGTAGTCCGAGTTCGGTGCCACCTTGGACAGACAAGGCACGCGGCGGGAAATCGCGTCGATGTCGGAGAGGTCGAAGTCGATCTCGCCCTCCTGGGCGGCAGCGAGAATATGCAGCACGGTGTTGGTGGAACCACCCATGGCAACGTCGAGCGTCATTGCATTGACAAAAGCGTCGCGGTTGGCGATGTTGCGCGGCAGCACGGACTCGTCACCATCGTGGTAGTAGCTCTTCGCCAGGTCCACAATCAGTTCACCGGCGCGCGTGAACAAATCGCGACGCGCCTGCTGAGTTGCCAGGGTAGAACCGTTACCCGGCAGGGACAGACCGAGGGCCTCGGTCAGGCAGTTCATCGAGTTTGCAGTGAACATGCCCGAGCACGATCCGCAGGTCGGGCATGCCGAGCGCTCGATGTCGAGCAGGTTCTTGTCATCGACCTTGTCGTTCGCGGATGCAGAAATAGCCGAGACGAGGTCAGAGCCGGGCTTGACGACGCCATCGATAACAACCGATGATCCCGATTCCATCGGCCCGCCGGAAACGAAGACCACCGGGATATTCAGACGCAGGGCCGCATTGAGCATGCCTGGCGTGATCTTGTCGCAGTTGGAAATACAGACCAATGCGTCAGCGGTGTGAGCGTTGACCATGTACTCCACAGAGTCAGCAATAATCTCACGGGACGGCAGCGAGTAGAGCATGCCGTCGTGGCCCATCGCAATTCCGTCATCGACAGCAATGGTGTTGAACTCACGGGGGACACCACCGGCTGCGGTTACAGCTTCTGCGACGATGTCGCCAACGTCCTTCAGGTGCACGTGACCCGGAACGAACTGAGTGTAAGAGTTGGCAATTGCGATAATTGGCTTGCCGAAGTCGTTATCGGTCATGCCAGTTGCGCGCCATAGGGAACGCGCACCAGCGGCATTACGGCCGGCAGTAGTGACTTTAGAGCGAAGGGGAATCATGGGGCTGCCCTTCCTAGATAGGGTGCAAGGTAATTAATTATCCATATTAATCACAAAAAGCCCCTAATGTCTCATTTCGTGGTCACTAGTGTCCGCATAATGAGATTTAGGGGCTTTGTGGACTGCTTATATGTTACTCGGCAGAGGCATCACCTTTAGCCTTGGCACCTTTGGCTTTAGCACCTTTAGCCTTGGCATCAGCCTCAACCTCACTGACCTTCTTCATTACGGAGTAGCCATCGCGGTCGAAAACCTCGACCTTGTCATTTTCCGCCATACGAGCCGAAGCGATCGGATCTGGAATCAGACCGCCAGTGGCTTCCTTCAACTCCGGCAGCGAATTAAAAGAGATGGCCGGCAGGGCGATGCGCTCATCTGACTTGGTTACCGCAAAGGCGCGGCCGCCCTTGTTGAAGAAGATGCCCGCAAAATCGCTCCAGGGCACCGAACGGCGCTTGGGCAATAGGTACACCGCAGTGATGCCGCGTGGCCCCACGGTGGTGCGTACTCGGAAAATCCAAAGCGTATAAATCAACGGTGCCAGGAAGGTAATGGCCAGCCACGGGGCAAAACCGGTGGCAATTACACACAGCACGAGCATGAACGCAACGATGAACAGATGTGTCTTCTGTGGGCGAAATCGCTGCGTCGCAATTTTTAGCTGTGGAGTCGAGTCAGTCATGGCCTTTGATTGTAGCGGGTGTTTCGGATTGGCTAATGCGCGGTAGGCAGTTGCGGGTTATTGCGTCCCTGCCGAGTTTGGTTCTGCGTTGTTAGTGGAGTCTGTCGACTGTGATCCGCCAGTGTTCTCGTTGTCGGTGTTGCTCTGAGTAGAGTCTGGCTCGGTGGAGGTGGCGGTCGAAGGTGCGCGGTTCTGCGTGCTCTGAGGCTGCTGTGAAGTCTCGGACGGCTGATTCTGTGATGTCTGAGTCTGCTGTGAAGTCTCGGTGGGCTGCACACTCTGTGTGGTGCTAGTCGGCTGCTTCGATGGCTGCGGAGCTGACGACTCTTCCGAGTCCTCTTCCTGTGTCGTTACCCGATCGCTCCACCTGCTCGGTGCTAGCCATCCGGATGGGCCGCCCTCGGTCTCGACCGTCATGAGATTCAAAACGCCGAGGACAATTAGGGTTGCCAAGAGCACAATCGTCGAAACGCGAGCGCGTCCACCTGCGGAGAGGATTCGACGAACCTTCTGGCGCGTCGTGAGTGTCTTCCAGTCCGGGTGGCTAGCCAGTTTGCGGATGACATTGTTGCTTCCGCTGTCCTCCTGCTCGCGTCGAGCATCATCGAGGTCAGCACCCGCATGCGGCAGGTCGGATCGCTCGTTCCCGTCTTGCTTATCGACGGTCTGAGTTTCCATCAGTTTGGTTTCTGCGGTATCCGGCTGGGCAGTAGCGTCCGCTACCGCTTCGACAACTTCGGTTGGAGCGCTGTCGCCGTCGTCAAGCTGTTGTTTTTGCCCCTGCTTGGCATCGGCCTGCCTGAGCTGTTCGATCATCGTGTCATCGCGGACATGACCGGTGATTTCTTCGGCGGGAGCAAACGGGGTCTGTTGGGCGCGCTCGCCGTAGTCATCCCACCAAGTGTCGATGACGGCGGCGCGGATGGCGCGTTCGATGAGCCATTGGTCGCCCGGTTTGCAATCGACAATCAGGCGCATAGTGACGGTCCACGGCAGTCCCATAACCGTTGGCGGATTGAGTTCTGTGGAGGACTGCAATTTGATCTCAGAGAGAACTGCGTCCTTGACGGAGTTCAGTGCGATGGCACGCTTGGCGGCGGCGACAGTGCGCTCTTCCAAATCCTTAATGGAGCCACCGGCGGTCATCGGTACGGGAACTTCAACAACAGCACGGGACCACTGTGAGGAGTAGTTGATACACATGCGTGCCTCGGAGTTCGGCACGATGATTTCCTCGCCGTTTAGGGTTCGGATGGTGGTGGCGCGCAATGTCATATTGACCACGTCACCCTGCACGGTGCCCGAAGGGGCATGGAACTCAACCCAGTCGCCAATGCCGTACTGCTTCTCGGCGATGATGAACAGTCCGCCAAGGAAGTCGGCGATGACTCCCTGTGCGCCAAAACCAACAGCGGCGGAAACAACCGTCGCGGGGATAGCGGCGGCGGTCAGTGAGATTCCGAATTTCGACAGAATCGCGATGATTAAGACGAAGTATGCAATGACTTCGACGATGTAAACCACAGCGCCAATCAGTGCGCGCCGTCCCTTGGACTGCTCCTCTGAAGAGGAGATGTTTCCGTCCGCAATTGCCAGAACGAAACGTCGGATACGGGGAACAAGAATTAGCAGAATGGCCAGACATGCGATGGCAAGGCCGTTATTGGCCACCCATTGCCATGTCCGTAACAACATGTATTGCAAGAATTCCATGCCATCCACCGTAGGTCGTTCGCCTTAATATGCGCTGAGTTTAAAGGTAAAGAATTATGCATAAAGACGAGCTTTGGACTTGGGGCTTGCGGGGCTCGGGCGTGTAGGGCTCGGGTGTGCAGGCTTGGGTGTCCCCGGGGTCGTGGTCGGGGAGTTTCTGGGTAGAGTGATTCCCAAAGTTGGGGCGGGGTTCTCGTTGGAATCGGGTGGGTGCTCGGGGTGTGATACGGATGGCGTGTCCAATTGACGGGATTGACTTCTCACTATGTGGACGTTAGGGTTGTAGCCAACGCCACATTCGTAGCTTCTTTGCGTGAATGTGTGTTGAGTAGTTGCCCACCATGATCCAGGAGCGAAATCGTGAACGCGCACGAGCAGCACACCCCATCGCCCGCCCAATTCGCGGCTAAGGCGCGCACCAGCGCCCCCGAGCGAATTTCTGGTGCACAAGCCATTGTCCGGTCCCTTGAAGAGCTCGGCGTCGAGGTAGCCTTCGGTATTCCCGGTGGTGCAGTGCTTCCGCTCTACGATCCGATTTATGACTCGGAGAAGCTTCGCCACGTCCTGGTGCGCCACGAGCAGGGTGCTGGTCACGCAGCCACCGGCTATGCGCAGGTTTCCGGCAAGGTCGGCGTGTGTATTGCCACCTCCGGTCCGGGTGCTACTAACCTGGTCACTCCACTTGCGGATGCTCAGATGGACTCGGTACCGGTCGTTGCCATCACCGGCCAGGTCGGTCGCCCGCTGCTGGGAACCGATGCGTTCCAGGAGGCTGACATTCGCGGCGTGACCATGCCGATTACGAAGCACAACTTCATGGTCACCGAGGCGGAGGACATCCCGCGCGCGCTTGCCGAGGCCTTCCATTTGGCATCCTCTGGTCGTCCGGGGCCGGTTCTGGTGGACGTCCCGAAGGACCTCCAGAACATGATGATTGACTTCACCTGGCCGCCGGAGATTAACCTGCCGGGTTACCGCCCGGTGACAACTCCGCACCAGCGTCAGATTGACGAAGCCGCTGAGATGATTGCTGCGGCAAAGCGTCCGGTGCTCTACATCGGTGGTGGCGTCATCAAAGCCGATGCTTCCAAGGAGCTGGTCGAGTTCGCCGAGCAGACTGGGGTTCCGGTCGTGACCACGCTGATGGCTCGCGGCGCATTCCCGGACTCGCACCCGCTGCACATGGGTATGCCGGGCATGCACGGCAAGGTGTCAGCCGTCGCTGCTCTGCAGAAGTCCGACCTGCTCATCACTATTGGCGCGCGTTTCGACGACCGTGTTACCGGTGATCTGAATTCCTTCGCGCCGAACGCGAAGGTAATCCACGCCGACATTGACCCGGCAGAGATTGGCAAGCTCCGCGAAGTTGATGTTCCCATCGTCGGCGATGCCCGCGAGGTCCTTGCCGCACTTAGCGAGTCCTACACCAAGCTCGGTCTTAGTCGCCCGCAGATTGCCGACTGGCTGAAGCTTCTCGACGGTCTCCGCGACGAGTTCCCCCTCGGGTGGGAAGAGCCCGCTGATGGTGCAATCGCTCCGCAGTTTGTACTTCAGACTCTGTCCGACATCGTTGGTCCAGAGGCCATCTATGCCGCTGGCGTCGGCCAGCACCAGATGTGGGCAGCGCAGTTCGTCCAGTACGAGAACCCGCGCACCTGGCTTAACTCCGGTGGTGCCGGCACGATGGGCTACTCAATCCCGGCTGCGATGGGTGCCAAGGCGGCTGCTCCAGAAAAGGAAGTCTGGGCCATCGACGGTGATGGTTGCTTCCAGATGACCAATCAAGAGCTGACCACCTGTGCAATGGAAGGTTTTCCCATCAAGGTTGCCTTGATTAACAACGGTAATCTGGGCATGGTTCGTCAGTGGCAGACGCTGTTCTACGATCAGCGCTACTCCAACACCAAGCTGCGCCCGGAGGATAACTCCTACCTGCCGGACTTCGTCCAGCTCTCCGAGGGGCTTGGCTGCGTGGCGATCCGCGTGACCAAGAAGGAAGATGTCGCGGCGGCGATTAAGAAGGCACGCGAGATTAATGACCGACCGGTGGTTATTGACTTCATTGTCGGTGAGGATGCTCAGGTGTGGCCGATGGTGGCAGCTGGCAAGTCCAATGATGAGGTCGAATACGCCCGCGGTCTGCGCCCGCTGTTCAACGATGAGAATTCAGCAGCTGAGGCCCCGGCTGACATCCACGGCACTGTTGTGGACAACGCCGAGGACGCCGCGAAGCAGCCCGACGCTAACCACCCGTCCATGAAGACCCGCTAATCGGGATCCGAAGCAACAGGAAGTGAGTCCCAAAATGGCTGAACTGCACACTCTATCCGTGTTGACCCTCGATGAGCCGGGTATTCTGGTCCGCATTGCGGGCATGTTCACCCGCCGAGGTTTCAGCATCCAGTCGATTACCTCGGGTGAAACTGAGACCGAGGGAGTCAACCGAATCACCGTCGTGGTTGAGACGGAGACGCTGCCGATCGAACAGATCACTAAGCAGCTGAACAAGCTGGTGCCCGTGCTGAAAGTGGTCCGCCAGCCCCCAGAGACCATGGTGTCGCGCGGACTGCTGATGGTGAAGGTTTCCTGCGACAACACCAATCGTCCGCAGGTAGTCGATGCCGCCAATCTCTTCCGTGCCCGTGTGGTGGACGTTTCTCAAGAGTCTGTCATCATTGAGGCGACGGGTGAGCGCTCGAAGCTTGTAGCCCTGCTGGAGGTCCTCGAGCCGTTTGGTATCCGTGAGCTCATTCAGTCCGGTACCGTCGCAATGGCACGTGGGCCGAAGCCGATGCTCCAGGCCCGCTAACAACTAAACGCTAAGATTTTTAACGAATCCGATTCGAAAAGAGGCTAACTTTAATGGCTATTGAACTGCTGTACGACGACGATGCTGATCTGTCCATCATCCAGGGACGTAAGGTCGCAATCCTGGGCTACGGTTCCCAGGGCCACGCTCACGCTCAGAACCTGCGCGAGTCCGGTGTCGAGGTTGTTATCGGTCTGCGTGAAGGTTCCAAGTCCGCTGTGAAAGCCCAGGAAGCTGGCTTCGAGGTTAAGTCCAACGCAGATGCCGCTGCATGGGCAGACGTCATTATGGTGCTGGTTCCGGACACCACCCAGGCAAAGGTTTACAGCGAGGACATCGAGCCGAACCTGAAGGACGGCGACGCGCTGTTCTTCGGCCACGGTCTGAACATCCACTTCGACCTCATCAAGCCGGCTGACAACATCACCGTCGGTATGGTTGCTCCGAAGGGCCCGGGTCACCTGGTTCGTCGTCAGTTTGTCGATGGCAAGGGCGTTCCGTGCCTGATTGCTGTTGACCAGGATCCGAAGGGCGAGGGCCGCGACCTGGCTCTGTCCTACGCTGCAGCTATCGGTGGCGCCCGCGCTGGCGTTATCCCGACCACCTTCGAGGCAGAGACTGTGACTGACCTCTTCGGTGAGCAGGCTGTTCTTTGTGGCGGCACCGAGGAACTGGTCAAGGTCGGTTTCGAAGTTCTGGTTGAAGCTGGCTACGAGCCGGAGATGGCATACTTCGAGTGCCTGCACGAGCTGAAGCTGATTGTTGACCTGATGTTCGAGGGCGGTATTGCCAACATGAACTACTCGGTCTCCGACACCGCTGAGTTCGGTGGCTACCTGTCTGGCCCGCGCGTTATTACCGCTGATACCAAGCAGCACATGCGCGAGATTCTGTCTGACATTCAGGACGGCACCTTCACCAAGCGCCTGATTGCCAACGTCGAGGGCGGCAACAAGGAGCTCGAGGACCTGCGCGCTTCCTACAACAACCACCAGATTGAAGAGGTCGGCTCCAAGCTGCGCGACCTGATGAGCTGGGTTAAGGTCGACGCTCGCGCTGAGACTGCCTAAGTTTGTTGCTTAAGCGAATCCCTCGCTTGTTCGCGAAGTAGGGCTTCATCACTGAGCTTCACCGCCGTGATGAGGCCCTTTTCGTATCTCTCTTACTAGTTTTCTTTCACTGAACCGTGTGGGGTAGACGTGTGGAATAAACGTCTGAGCTAAAAGCAACTACTGCCAAACGGGTGTAGCCCCAGTCCTATCCGGGGTTCTAATCTGGGTTGAAAGGTCTCCCTCAACAAAGACGTTCGATAGTCTAATCGTTGAAATCAAATCATTTCACGGAGGTAAATGTGCGAGTATCCGCAATGACGCGGCGCGTGACGGCAACCGTTGCCCTGACGGTCAGCCTGGCGTTGGGGTCAAGCGCCTTGGTCGCGTGTGGAAATTCCGACAGCGCTGTTTCCACGAAGAAGGTGGACGCTGAATCGACGGTGCTTAGCGACGACATCGCAGCGTCGGAAAGTCTGATCGACAGTTCGGAAGCGGTTGTCGTTTCCTCGGCTGGCTCTGCTGAGCAGCGTAGGGCGGCAGGCATCGCGGTTGCTGCTGGTCTGCCGATGCTAGTGGCTGGTTCTGCCGAAGATGCGGAAGATGACACTACTGCCAAGAGCCCGAAGAAGGATGCTCGTGGCCGTGATACTGGCGCCGATATCGCCGATGTGGAAAAAGAGATTGACCGCCTGGGCGCAAAGACAGTCCTTACTGTGGGGGCAGTTGACCTGACTGGCGAAGAGGGCCGTCAGATCATTGCCGATCCGGGTACGACCGATGGCCTTAAGGAGCTCGTCGGTACCGAGTTTAAGGTTCTCAAGGAGACGGAGTCGAAGCCGACTCGCGCTGTCGTTGAGATGGATCCGGAGAAGCCAACTGTCGTCGAGGGCGATGCAACGAAGGATGGGGCAGCCAACCAGGAGGCTCAGGATCGCGCCAGCGATGGGCAGGACGACAAGGGACAGGAGAGCGTCACCCTGCCGAAGGGATCTCCGAAGGAGGTCAAGGACAAATTGGCACTGGCCGCACCGGGTACCGGTTTGGCCTCCATTGCTACGGCCCGTGCCGCTGGCCTGAAGGTCAGTTGGTTGCCGGTGGGCGACGCGCGTGCTACCTCTGAGTCGATTTCCGCTGCTCGCGACGGCGAGTCCCTGATTGCTCTGGGTAAGGTTTTCGGCGATAAGGACAAGTTTGATCAGTCCATCGAGCTTGCCAAAGATGACAAGGTCAAGGAGCTGCCAGGTGGAGGCACACTGCTGTTCCCCGGCCGTCATCTGATTGCAACGTATGGTCACCCAGGTGTCGCTCCATTGGGCGTGATGGGCGAGGATGATCCGGAGGATGCCGTCGCACGTGCGAAGGACTACGTCAAGCAGTACGAGAAGTTCGCTGATGACCCGGTACTGCCGGCCTTCGAGATTATCGCTTCGGTCGCGCAGGCTGACCCAGGTCCACGCGGTGACTACTCCGAGCCAGCTCCGGTTGAGACTCTGAAGCCGTACGTCGAGGCAATGACCAAGGCCGGCGGCTACGTCATCATCGACCTGCAGCCGGGTAGTGCGGACTTCCTGGACCAGGCCAAGTTCTACGAAGAACTGCTGAAGATGCCAAACGTCGGTCTGGCGCTGGATCCGGAGTGGAAGATGGAACCGGGGCAGGTTCCGGCGACCCAGGTTGGTCACGTTAAGGCTGAAGAAGTCAACCGCGTTGCTGATTGGCTGGCTGAGCTGACTCGTAAGAACAACCTTCCGCAGAAGATGCTGATGCTGCACCAGTTCCAGCTACAGATGATTCGCGACCGCGAGACGCTGGATCTGTCGCACCCGGAGCTCGCATTCGTTCTGCATGCCGACGGCCATGGCACCGCGCAGGAGAAGTTTGAGACCTGGAACGTCATGCTGCAGGATTTGCAGCCGGAGATTTTCGAGGCGTGGAAGAACTTCATCGACGAGGATCAGCCGATGTTTACTCCTGAGGAGACCATGAACATCGAGCCGCGTCCGTGGTTGGTTACGTACCAGTAGGTTATAGACCAGCAGAAATAAAAATATAACGCGAAATATTTGCCGACTTGAATGTCGGGGGCAACGGCGCTTACTCCCTAAACAAAGGGTAGTAAGCGCCGTTTTGCTTAGGTAAGTCCCCCCGTGTCTCACCCCCAGAGTTTATGATGAGACGTAATGCGCGTGCACGCTTTAGTAGTTTTCTTAAGTGACACCGCACATACTGCATAAACTTTTCGAGACAAACCAGGAGATGCTTGTGAGCCAGAACGCTCGCCCCGTTGTCCTCATCGCCGACAAGCTGGCACAGTCCACTGTGGACGCATTGGGGGATTCCGTTGAGGTCCGTTGGGTAGATGGCCCGAACCGCGCTGAGCTCCTGGCTGCGGTTGGTGATGCTGACGCACTTCTCGTCCGCTCCGCTACCACCGTGGATCAGGAAGTCCTCGAGGCTGCTCCGAATCTGAAGATCGTCGGTCGCGCCGGCGTTGGCCTGGATAACGTCGACATCGATACCGCTACCAAGCGCGGCGTCATGGTTGTCAACGCTCCGACCTCTAATATTCACTCTGCATGTGAGCACGCAATCGCACTGCTGCTGGCCACCGCTCGCCAGCTGCCGGCTGCGGACGCGTCCCTGCGTGAGGGGGAGTGGAAGCGCTCTTCCTTCAAGGGTGTCGAAATCTTCGGCAAGACCGTCGGTATCGTCGGTTTCGGTCACATCGGCCAGCTGTTTGCGCAGCGTCTCGCTGCTTTCGAGACCAACATCATTGCGTACGATCCGTACGCGAACCCGGCTCGTGCTGCTCAGCTCGGTGTTGAGCTGGTTGAGCTGGAAGACCTGATGGCTCGTGCTGATTTCGTCACCATCCACCTGCCGAAGACCAAGGAAACCGCTGGCATGTTCGATGCTGAGCTCCTGGGCAAGGCCAAGAAGGGCCAGATCATCATCAACGCTGCCCGCGGCGGTCTCGTCGACGAGCAGGCGCTTGCCGACGCGATCAAGGCTGGCAACATCCGCGGTGCTGGCTTCGACGTGTACGCGACCGAGCCGTGCACGGATTCCCCGCTGTTTGGCCTGCCGGAAACTGTTTGTGCTCCGCACCTGGGTGCCTCCACCGTTGAGGCTCAGGACCGTGCGGGTACCGATGTCGCTAAGTCCGTACTGCTGGCCCTGGCTGGCGAGTTCGTCCCGGATGCAGTCAACGTTTCCGGTGGCGCTGTCGGCGAAGAGGTGGCCCTGTGGCTCGAGCTGGCTCGTGAGCTGGGGCTGGTTGCTGGCGGTCTGCTCGAGGGCGCTCCGGCTGCTGTTGAGGTCACCGCTCGCGGTGAGCTGCACACTGAGGACGTTAACGTTCTGGGTATGGCAGCAATCCGTGGACTGTTCTCTCTCATGGTGGAAGAACCGGTCACTTTCGTCAACGCTCCGCGTATCGCAGAAGAGCGTGGTGTGACCTTCACTGTCGAGACCGAGCCGGAGTCCGTCTCCCACCGCTCCGTACTCGAGGTCAAGGTCATCGGTGCTGATGGCTCCACCGCTACCGTCGTTGGTGCTCTCACTGGCCTGAACCGCGTCGAGAAGATTGTCCGTATCAATGGCCGCGGCATCGACATGCGCGCTCAGGGCCGTAACCTCTTCCTGCTGTACAAGGACGTTCCGGGCGCTCTGGGGCGCGTTGCTACCACCCTGGGTGAGTCCGGCATCAACATCGAGGCTGCTGCTCTGTCTCCGCAGGAAGCAGATCAGACTGCCATCCTGGTGCTGCGCGTTTCCAAGGAGGTTCCGGAGGAGCTCGTCGGAAAGATTACCGAGGAGATCTCCGCTACCCACGCTCTGCAGCTCGAGCTGGACTAGTTCTGAGCGCCTAGGCGTTTTAGAGCTAGTCTCTAGCGCAGCTTCTACTGCATGAAAAAAACCCCTCCGCATGGAGGGGATTTTTGTTTCCCAGCTAATCTATGCAGCCGTAGCCCTACTGCCTAGCCCTTCATCGAGCCCTTCTCAATCATGTTGACGTGGAAGTCGAAGGCAGTACGCAGGTCGTGCGGGGTAGACATGCCCGGAGCGGTCTTCAGCGCGCGCTCGTAGTACTCCTCCAGCAGTGGCTGGTACTCCGGGTGTGCAACGGAAATCATCTTCGCCGCGCGGTCACGCGGTGCCAGGCCACGCAGGTCAGCGAATCCACGCTCGGTGATGATGACCATGGCGTCGTGCTCGGTGTGGTCAATGTGCGAAGCGAACGGAACGATAGTCGAAATCGCACCGTCCTTCGCCAGCGACGGCGAGATGAACGAGGAAACGAAGGCGTTACGGGTGAAGTCACCGGAACCGCCGATGCCGTTCATCATGCGGCTGCCGTTGATGTGGGTGGAGTTGACGTTGCCGTAGATGTCGGCCTCAATCATACCGTTGGTGGCGATTAGGCCGACGCGACGGACAACCTCCGGGTGGTTAGAAATCTGCTGCGGGCGCAGAATGATGTTCTCGCGGTAGCGAGCAGCCTCGTTGTTCATACGCTCGGCCGCTTCCGGAGACAGGGAGAAGGAGGTAGCCGAAGCGACGGTCATCTTACCTGCGTCAATCAGGTCGATCATGCCGTCCTGAATAACCTCGGTGTAGGCCTTGATGTTCTCAAACTTGGAGTCCAACAGACCCGCCATCACGGCGTTCGGAACGTTACCGACGCCCGACTGCATGATGTACTGGTCGTAAGCCAGGCGACCCGCGCGAACTTCGCCCTCGAGGAAGTCGAGGAAGTGTCCGGCAATGGCCTTCGAAGTCTCATCCAACGGCTTGAACGGGGAGTTGCGGTCCGGCGCGTTGGTCTCGACAACTGCGACAACCTTGTCCAGGTTGATGTCGATGTAAGGGGTGCCAATGCGGTCACCCGGAGCGTTGATCGGCACCGGCGTGCGATTAGGCAGGTGCTGAATGCGGTAGATGTCGTGCATGCCCTCGAGTTCCTCGGACTGCCACGAGTTGACCTCAATGATGATCTTGTCAGCGTTGTCCATCCACTCGACGTTGTTGCCGACGCTTGACGACGGAACGAGGTGTCCATCTTCCGTAATACGAGTGACCTCAACAATTGCGGCGTCAATCGGCAGGAAGCCCTGCTCGATGTACAGCGCGGAGTGGGAGAGATGGATGTCCTGGTACTTCGCCTTGCCGGAGTTGATGGACTTACGCAGTGCCGGATCGCCCTGGTACGGCATGCGGTAGCGGATGATGTCAGCTTCTGCCATCACGCCGTCACAGTCCGGGGCAGTGGAAGCGCCAGTGTAGATGTCGACAGCGAACTCTTCACCCTTGGCGTGGAGTTTCTTGCCACGGTTTGCCAGCGCAGTCGGCAGAGCCTTCGGGTAGCCAGCACCGGTGAAGCCAGAGATGCCGAGGGCATCACCATGATTGATAAACTGTGCAGCCTCGTCGGCGGTCATTACCTTGCCGCGCAAACCGGCATGTGCGATGCGATCAGACATGTCATCTCCTAGATAGACTGTTCGACTTTAGTTTTGTCGCCTAACCTAGCATGCGCTAACAGTGTGTTGCCACACCCGCAGGTTGAGAAGTGATTTATGACACCCTGATCGCTTCAGCTGGTCGTTTATCGGCGCTCTTCCAGGGGCTTTGTTACAGCAATTCCCGCACTTCTTCGTCGGTCAGCATGGCATCCTCGAACGCTTGCAGTGTGGCCTCTGGGTTAAACTTCACACCGATGAGTACGACCTCATTGGATGGTGGGACATCGGTCTGCGCCCACATGACGGCAGGGGTGATTTTCAAGTTCGGCCCCGCCTGACTCCACGCGTGGGCGACTTCGAGGCGGTCGGAAATCCAGCAGTGCCCCTTGGATCGTACGAGCCCCTTTGTGCCGCGGAGAGCCTTGATTAGTCGTTCGCGGTCGAAGGGTCGGTTGCCTCGGAAAACAACCGAAGAAATGCCGTATTCTTCAGTCTCCGGCGTGTGGGGATTCGCAAGTTCTTCTGCATATCCGTGGAAAGTGGCCGCGGTACCTTCGTCGTAAAGCGATGCGTCGAGAATGGCAGAGGTTGCGATTTCGCCGTTAGTCACGCGGACGATGCGTGCGCGGGGGTTCATTGCGCGGATCGTTTCCTCGGTACCGCCGGTGAGCTTTTCGCCTGCGAGGTCGGATTTGGTGATGAGGATGAGATCGGCGAATTCCACCTGGTCGACAAGGAGGTCGGCGACCGTGCGTTCGTCGTCAGGCAGCGCGCGCCCCTGGCGGAGACTGTCGAGGAATGTAGAGGCGTCGACGAGCGTGACCATCGTGTCGATGGGGGCGATGTCGGCGAGACGGCGGCCGTCGTCGAATTCCCACTCGAAGGTAGCGGCGACTGGCATGGGTTCGGAGATACCGGTGGATTCGATGACGATGTGTTCGAATTTGCCGCTGCGCGCGAGCTTGCCGACGTTTTCCACGAGGTCATCTCGCAGCGTGCAGCAGATGCAGCCGTTGGACATTTCGATGAAACGGTCCTCGCCGCGCTCGAGATATGTGCCCTGCTCGATGAGGGCGGCGTCGACGTTGACTTCCGAGAAGTCGTTGACGATGACCGCGATTTTGCGCCCCTGTGAGTTTGCCAGGAGGTTGTTCAGGAGGGTGGTCTTGCCGGCGCCCAGGAATCCGGACAGGACGGTGACGGGAGTGGTCTCGGTGGTGCTATCAGAAAATTCGGTAGAAGTCACCCGACAAGATTAACGTACTGAAAATGATTATCAATAACTACTGTGTGAATTGGGCTAGGCAAGGGGTTGTAAATGTGTCGTATGGCTGATTGTTGGCCAGTTGTGACGTAGGGCATAAAACGGTGTTGTAGTCGGTTTTAGTGTCGCGTGAAGTGTGCCTAAAATGGGGGCGCTTTCGGGCATCTGAATGAATGTCGCTAACCGCTTCGTTGATAGGGTTGGGGGTGTGCTTTGGTGTTCGAAGCACTACCCCCGATAGTCGCGTTGGGGGATATAGAAAGGTGAATTCATGTCAGATCGTATTGCCCATGCTGGTCTCAAATCCAAGGTGATGACCGCGCAGGAGGCGGCGCAGTTCATCAACCACGGAGACATGGTGGGCTTTGCCGGATTTACCGGTGCTGGCTACCCGAAGGTTGTCCCGCCGGCTCTCGCTGAGCGCATCGAGGCCGCTCACGAGCGTGGCGACGAGTTTAAGATTAAGGTCTTGACCGGCGCGTCTACCGCTCCGGAACTTGATGGTGCGCTGGCGAAGGCCAATGGTGTTGAGTGGCGTATGCCGTACCAGTCCGACCCGGGAATGCGTAACCGTATCAATGCAGGCGATGCCTTCTATAGTGATATTCACCTGTCGCACTCTGGCCCGATGACTGAGCAGGGCTTCTTTGGTCCGGTCAATGTTGCTGTGGTCGAAGCTGTTCGCATTAAGGCCGATGGCTCCCTGATTCTTTCCTCTTCGGTTGGTAACAGCATTTCTTACCTCAATGCTGCAGAGAAGATCATTATTGAGGTCAACTCCTGGCAGTCCGAGGATCTCGAGGGTATGCACGACATCTACAGTGTCGGCCTGCCTCCGAACCGTAAGGAGATTCCGATTGTGAACCCGGGGGACCGCATCGGTACTCCGGATGTTCAGATCGATGTCGATAAGGTTGTCGCTGTCGTCGAGACGAACGCCGAGGACCGTAACTCGCCGTTCAAGCCGCTGGACGATGACTCTAAGGCCATTGCCGGCTACCTGCTCGACTTCCTCGATGGGGAGGTCAAGGCTGGTCGTCTGCCGGAGAACCTGCTGCCGATGCAGTCGGGTGTCGGTAACATTCCGAACGCCGTTCTCGCAGGTCTGCTCGACTCCAAGTATGAGAACCTGACCTCTTTTACTGAGGTTATCCAGGACGGCATGGTTGATCTGATGGATGCTGGCAAGCTGACCGTGGCTTCCGGTACTGCATTCTCGCTGTCTCCTGAATATGCAGCTCGTATGAACGAGAATGCCGCTGACTACCGCGAGAAGATCGTTCTGCGTCCGCAGGACATCTCCAATAACCCGGGTCTGGTCCGCCGCATGGGGCTGATTACCACCAACGGCATGATTGAGGCTGACATCTACGGCAACGTCAACTCCACCCACGTAGCTGGTTCGCGCATGATGAACGGCATTGGTGGTTCCGGTGACTTCACCCGTAACGCCTATATCTCTACGTTCGTGTCGCCGTCGCTGGCGAAGAATGGCGATATTTCCGCAATCGTGCCGATGGTCTCTCACGTTGACCACACTGAGCATGACGTGATGGTCATCATCACTGAGCAGGGTCTGGCTGACCTCCGTGGGCTGGCGCCGCGTCAGCGTTCCCGTGTTGTCATTGAGAAGTGTGCGCACCCGATGTACAAGGAGGCGCTGCTCGAATACGTTGAGCGTGCTGAGAGGGCCACCCCGTACCTGCATACTCCGCATGACCTGGGTACTTCTTATGACTTCCACCGTCGTTTCCTCGAAAACGGTTCCATGAAGCCGGTCGGCTAGGTTTCTAGTGCGGTTCCCGCTTTACGACGAAGTTTGCGTCGTAGGGCGGGATTTTCTTTCGGTTTTAGTTCGAAATAGTGTTCGAATAATGTGGAGATTTTTGGGGTGCGCAGCGGTTTGAATCCGGGGTGGGGGATATGGTGTGGGCGAATTGATAAAGAACTGTTCGTTAGGGGACCTCGTTAGGGAGGGGACAGTGCAATGTCAGAGTTGGAATCGTGTGGGGAATTTCGGTTCAGCCATGAGGTGAGGGCTCATTCGCTCGCTGAAGTGATGCGCGAGATTAATCGTCTGGAGATGGTTATCGCTCAGCGGGTCGCACCACCAGATGATGGCGATGTCGAAGCTCATTTGGCTTATTGGTCGGTGGTGCTTGGAATCTCACGCGCCGAAGTGAACAAATATATGGAAATTGGCTACATGCTTGGACGTATGCCGCAACTAGCGGAAATGTGTCAGGAGCGCGGGCATTTGTCGATGAGGCATTTAGCAATGCTTGGTAAACATACCCGACCTGTAGCCGATGACAAGGTTGACGCAGTGGAGTCGGGTCTCGTGGACGTCGTTAAGCCTAGGCGCGACGGGGAGGCACTCCGTGGCGTGCGTGCGATGGCAACGCGGGTGCAGCGAGTGATTGGTGAGTGTGCTCCGGAAGTGCGGCCACGTGATGTGGATGTCGCTGGGTTGCAGGCTGATAGGGTCCTGGCCCGGAATGTGGAGGCGACCGTAGATGCTGCAATTGATGCGGCGGCATACCAGGTCGAGGCGGATGGAGGGTCGGCGGATAATCCCGTGGAGTCGGAGGAGGTACGGGAGGTTCAAGCTGCGGCTCTCGACTACTTCGGCGATCGTATGACGGCTAAGGAGTTTATCGCAGTTGATGAACATGGTGACGCTGGAGTTACGACACTGACTACTGTACTCGAGCGGCATCATGCAGTGGAAGCCCTTGCAATTATCGACGCAGTGGCTAAGAAGATGAAAGTGAGTCGCGCGGCAGCTTTCATGCATGCGTTACGCGGTACTTGTGAGGTGGAGGTGAATCTGGAACTCTTCCGAGTGCTCTCTCCCGGGGAGGATGGCGAACCGGAAAACACTCCAGTGTGGCTCGCTGGCGCAGGTTGGCTTTCTTCGCTGGTGGCCGAGTCTTGGCTGAAGCGGGTATCGACATTGCGGGTGCTGGGGGATAGTGCGGTTGAGGGGTATCGGCCCTCCGAGTCTCAGCGTGCATTCGTGCGTGCCCGTGACGGTGTGTGTAGTTTTCCTGGATGCGATGTCCCCGCGGAAAAGTGCGATATCGACCATATTGTGGAATTTGATCACAGCCTTTCCGGTGGTGAGCGGCAAAAGGAAGGGGTCACGCACACAGATAATCTCCATTGTCTCTGTCGAAGGCACCACAACCTCAAAACTGCCGGTATGTGGCGAGTTGTTCGAGGTGATGATGGGATCGAAGCTTGGACGTTCCTCTCTTGTGATGAAGGGCCGTTTGCGCAGTCGGAAAAAGAGCACACTGGGCATGGTCGTTACACCTTTGCCTCGCAGACTGAAAAGAAGACCGCTGCGCTGGCTGAGCACAATGAGAAACGTCGCAAATTGCATGAAAATCTCCGCGGCCTAGTGGATAAGGTGCGGCGGGATATGGAAAAGGAGAGAGCAGTAGGCGGGTTGGATTGTGAAAACGATGGAGATGGTAAAAATCGCGCAGACAGTGACGGGGAGTGAGCGCTAGGTTCTGCTACACTCATTTGCGTCCATATAGTGAGAAGGGTATCTCAAAACATGACTGAGGCAGGAAAACTGAAGATCGCCGTCATCCCGGGTGATGGCATCGGCACGGAAGTTACGGCAGAGGCGCTGAAGGTGCTCAAGGCTGCTATCGGCGAGTTCGACACTACCGAGTACGACCTCGGCTCGCGTCGGTACTTGCGCAATGGCGAACTGCTTACCGACGCTGACCTTGACTCCCTGCGCGAGCACGACGCTATTCTGCTCGGTGCCATCGGTGACCCGGCGAACGTACCTCCGGGCGTTCTCGAGCGCGGCCTGCTGTTGAAGATGCGCTTCGCGCTGGATCACCACGTCAATCTGCGTCCTTCCAAGCTCTTCCCGGGTGTCGAGTCACCGCTGAAGAACCCGGGCGAAATTGATTTCGTGGTCGTCCGCGAGGGAACCGAAGGTGCCTACACAGGTAACGGCGGTGCGATTCGCGTCGGCACGCCACACGAGGTTGCCAACGAGACCTCCGTCAATACCCGCTTCGGCGCTGAGCGCGTGGTCCGCTACGCCTTTGAGCTGGCTATGACCCGTCGTAAGAAGCTGACGCTTGTCCATAAGACCAATGTGCTGGTGCACGGCGGCGGTATGTGGCAGCGCACGGTCGATGAGGTCGCTAAGGAATACCCAGAGGTAGATGTCGATTACTCGCACATCGACGCTGCGACGATCTACCTCGTCACTAATCCTTCGCGTTTCGACGTCATCGTCACCGACAACCTCTTTGGCGACATCATTACTGATGAGGCTGGTGCAGTGTCGGGCGGTATCGGCCTGGCGGCGTCCGGTAACATTGACGCCTCCAATACCAACCCGTCCATGTTCGAGCCCGTTCACGGCTCCGCGCCAGACATTGCTGGCAAGGGGATCGCGGACCCGACGGCAGCCATTCTGTCGGGTGCCATGATGCTGCGCCACCTGGGTCGTGAGGAAGACGCCCAGCGCATCGAGGCTGCTGTGGAAGCTGACATGGCTACTCGCGGTAGTGGCCCGATCAAGACCGCTGAGGTTGGCGACCGCATTGCTGCTGCTTTGAAGTAGCGCAGTAAAAAATAGGGGGGGGGAGAGGGCTAGGCAATCACAGTTTTGCCATCGACGGTAGTGATGTGAGTCTTACCGTCGGCGGTGTGCTCGATGAAGTCCGACGCATGTCCGACCTGGCGAAGTACATCGATGATGGTGTCAAGGGGGTATGGGGATGAGCTTCCTGCGCCGTTATCGGAATCATCCCCTCCCAGTCCTGCCACTAGCGCATCCCTCGTAATCTCCGCATGTCCCAGGTGCTGAGCCGCCTCGTGGAAGACATGCACAATCACGCCTTCGATGCTGCCGCACCACCAACGGTCCTGAGTCTTTTGCGAAACTACCCACCCACCTGCAACGACCCGAACCACAGCTATGGTTTCCGTCGGTTTCCGTTCCCGGTTCCGTCGGCAGGTGGGCCGGGGCGGTGTCGGAGGTGGGGGCACACCACGTGGTTCGTCCCCAGTCCTAGCCCCTATCCGCGAGAGGGACAGGATAACGCCACGACCGGAGACACACCCCGCCGCCAAAGTCACAAGCAAGTTTATGTTGCTGGAGGTCTACGCGACGTGCTTAGCGCATACGCTGTGACAGCCCATAGCGCGGAGCCAAAACCACCGCGCCCCTTGTTTAAGGAAGAGCCTGATTACTCGGGGATCTCGCTGAGTTGGGCCTCAATCCGATCCAACCGCTCGGTGATGTTGCGTAGATGCTCCACGATGAGTTGGTTGGAACCATCGATCGCCGTCGCCGTTTCGCGTCGTGCGCTGGTGACGGTGCGTACCACCCAGACGGTAAGAGCAACGAAGATCGCGAGTGGTAATGCGGCGGCGAGGATGACAAGAAATACGGTAGCGGTAAGTGTCACGAAGATTCCCTTTTCTGTTCTTGATTAATCAGGTGCCTAATGTGGTCTGGAGTTACTTCAAGCTGAAACGGAGCGACCCAGTAGTGCTTCCTCACCCGGCTCTCTCCGAGCTGTTCCAGGCCACTCTCGATGAGTCCAGCAGCTTCCAAGCGGTTGAGGTGCTGGTAGAGCAGTGGCCGAGACATCCCGAGTCGGCGGGCCAGCTCACTGACATGGGTCGAATCCGTCTCTAGGGAGGCGATAATTCGCAACCGAGGCTCACTTCCAAGAGCACTGAGCATCTGAGCGAGCCGTGCTGCGTCCATCATCCCTCCGTATCGTAATCGAACGATGTCAGGTGTAAGTATATGCTTACAGTCAGCGGTGCGCAAGTTCTGCCGGGTCTGGCGGAGACGCTGCCCGACTTAAGACGTGGCCGGTGTCCCATCACGTCCCCTCTTCACCCTCCCCAAGAAGAAACCCAGCCGCAGCACACACCACAGCTGGGTTCCTTCATGGCTTACAGCGTAGCCAGCAGCTACAGCCGCTCGATGTCTACATCGCCATCGAGAATCCTCGGCTCTACCTCCATGTGGATCCCGCGGTAGGGAAGTAGTGCGCGGATAATGTCGTGGGTGATGTCGATGCCTGGAGATGGTTCGTCCCGCAAAAGGTGGTACAGGCTAGGGCAGTAGTCCACGCCGGGAAACTCGTCCTTTGCTTCGGGAACGCACCCGTCCGGGTCAAAAGTCGTGCAGCGAATGATCAGGTCGTCGTGGACACTATTGGGCAGATTGATGGTGAGTCCTGGTGTGGTGGCAGACATGTCTGCAACCGTGGCCTCGTTTACAGACCGGGTAAGCGGGATTAGGCCGCGGGCGGACTCACCGCCTTGGATGCGGGTGAGTCCCGCACGGTTTCCGTAAGTGTCGGCCAGGGTGACAAACGTGACGCGCACCGGGGCAGTGGCCACCGACATGGAGTTAAACGCGGTGAGGACGTTGATTTCGCGCTCGGTGATAAGCCCCTGCGGGCCTGTGAAGCTAATGACGTGGTTGTAGAGCGCGGCGGTGGACATGGACAAGATGGTGTCGGCCACCTGTTTTCCCTGTTTCAGGGTTTCGGTGACTTGGGCGAGGTCGTCTACCTCAAGCTCGGCGGTGAAGTACTGGCAGTACAGTGGTGTGCTCATGTCGAGTGTGGACATGGTTCGTCCCTTTCCTTTGAGGGTGTGAGCAGTGGAAATGTCAAGTGTCGGGCACGGTAACAGGTAGAAATTTGCGGATACGCAAACTGTCCGCGCGGTGGGTTGCCGATGTGCGAGGTATGGCAACAAGCCGCGTGAGTTAAGACAAAATTGCGGATACGCAATCGCGCTCGACGGTGGTCACGCTAGTCGGTGCGGGGTGTGGTTGAGGCTCCGCGCAGGTCGCGCACGTATCGGTTAGCCACAACCGGGGGCAGCGGATCTACATGTTGTGGTGGACATAGCTGTGGGCCACAAAGCGGGGCCTTGAAGGACTTGGTGGGTAGGATTAAGGCCGTGTCCGAGGCTCGCGCGGGGGTACTAAATATGGCATGTCCCTTTTTTGATCTCCACAACATGATGTGGTGGTTCGTCTGGTAGATGTTTGCGGAACCGCAAACATGCAGGCCATATAAGAAATTCCTGCGAAGTTGGCGGTGTGAGGCCACCTGCTTGCCAGATTGCAGATCGGCAAACAAGACTATGTGTAGCGGAGTGCACTGCGTGGCCTAGCTACGTAGCATCCACTACACCGCCCCATTCCACTGCGATCGTGCCGACGAAGGAAAGGCCCATGTCCAGTAACTACACCACCGCCGACTATGAGGCGATCATCGCCAACTACACACCACACGCCGTGCGCTCTGAGCCGTGGAGCCACGTTGCCGACTTCACCCGCGAGTGCGTGCGCGCACTTAACATCACCCCGGATAACACCAGCCGCGACGCACTGCGCAACACGCTCAACTGCGTGTCCAAGCTCGCCGCCTGGGTCTGGGTGAGCTACGGCGTGGTGACTGTCGAGACCGTCTTCCACCCCGACATCATCGGAAACTACTTCCTTGCCGGAGGTGGTGCAAAGCTCAGCCCGTCCACCGCAGGAACCCAGCGCTCGCTGCTGTGTCGTGTGGCGGAGGTGATCAACGACGACTGGAACCCTGACTACCAGCATCCGATTAGCTACGAGCCAACCCTTGAACCCTACGGCTCTTATGCCTGTGACAGGATGTGGGATTGGGCCGAGTCGCAACCCACAGCTGCCCGCCGCCGCAACTTCACTACGGTGCTAGCACTCACGCTTGGTGCGGGCTTGCGCGCAGGAGAAATCTGCACGCTGCGCGGCAAAGACGTGCGTGTTGACGGCGACGGGGTGCTGCTGTTTCCGCACGGCTACCGCGGGGCTGGCCCGCGCGAGGTGCCACTGCTCAAGTCTCATATCGAGGTACTTCAGCCGGTCATTATGGCTACCGGCCCGGAGGACTACCTGTTCAGGCCAGGCCGCGACAACGAGAACGTCAGCCAGCTCTCGGCGTATCTCCGCCGGGTAACACCTAGTACATCGCCGGATATGGTGCCGGATACCCGCAGGCTGCGCAATACGTGGATTATCGACCGCATTGCAGCCGGAGTTCCCGCTGATGTGCTGTGTGCTGCGGCAGGAC
The DNA here is from genome assembly GCF_030232285.1 of Corynebacterium sp. MSK047. NCBI lineage: Bacteria > Bacillati > Actinomycetota > Actinomycetes > Mycobacteriales > Corynebacteriaceae > Corynebacterium > Corynebacterium sp. MSK047. Next base: position 127,973 of record NZ_JASPJI010000003.1, read on the forward strand.
TGAAGTCCTTGCACCAGTTTGAGGACTACGTGGTCGAGGCCGGAGCTAACCGCCGCCATGCCTACCGGATTCTTTTGGCCGGAGGATCGACTCATGGCACCCCAGGTGGAGGCCTGTACGTGCTGTAGCTCGGCTCACGGAGACTTCCTGAGCTATCCCTAGCGATTGCACATCTGCAAAGTTGGATTGCGGATACGCAAAACTCGTCTCATGGCGCACAGACCGCACCAGGGACGAACCGCCCTGTGACCTGCGGGTTTGCTCATGGTCTGAGGTAAGAAGGCACCGCCACCTATTTCGTGGTGTAGGTGTGCTCACCTCGTGAGCCATGAACGACACCCATGTAACTCACACCCGCCTTACCAGTGTCGGAAACATGTAGTTTCCAACCCTCGGGTCACTGACTGCCGTATCGGTTGCTGCGATGGCGCGGCCACAAGGGCTTGCCTGTGGTGACCTCGATATTGGCAATGACACGTCCCGTCGGGATCATCTCGCCGCGGATGATTCGGGTGATGGTGGAGGTGGGGATACCGCAGGCCTCGGCCAAGTCTTTGGCACTGGGGTAGCTCCCGTCCAGGGTGAGTTTCTGGACGTTGCGGGCAAAGTCCTGCAATTTCCGCATGACCGGATCGTGGGCCTCGATATGGGCATTAGGCCAGTTGGCGTAACGCCTGACCGGAGCCTCGGCGGGAAGGTCGGAAGCCACGAGACCACTTCCTTTGAACAAGAAGAAAAAGACGAACCACCTAAGTCTAAATACAATGAGGTCTACGCTGTGATCGACACACTGACGACACGCGGATTACTGCCACCTACAACTCCTACCGTTGAGCGCAACCGCAAGCGCGTGCTCGCCACGTACTTTTGCTACATGCGCGACCGCTGGTACGACGACATCTCCGTGGACGGCTGTATCTACCTGCTGCGCGATGGCGGAAAGATCCGCACCTACTTACAAGCCCGTACAGCGGATTTATCCAAATCCAGCCTCAATGCCACCCGCCGCATCCTCAACCGCTGCGCAAGCCATGTCATTGGCCAAGAAGGCGCGCTGGAGTGGGCAGAAGAATTACCGGAGGTCTTTTACCCGGCAGCTACGGCTCCGCGCCGCGCCTACAACGCCAGCGAACTTATCCGAATCGACGACTGGGTTCACTCCCGCCCCCGCCGCGAGTCGCGGCGCGTGGCCTGCATCATCGTGTCACTGGCTTTAGGTGCTGGCATGTCCACCGAGGAAATCTATCACTGCCGTTATGGCGACTTCACCGACTTTGGCACAGTGCTGGCGGTTCATGCACGCGGTGGTCGTGGGCTAAAGCCGCGTACCGTTCCGCTGACTGCACCTTTCGACGACCTCATGCGCCAAGTGCTGCATGGCGTGGGCGACGACCGTAGAGACGAACCACTGGTAAAACCCAACTCGGCGCGCCGCCGCAACGATGCCACAGGCCCACACCTGATTGCTGACTTCATCCACAAGACCAGCCAGAACCCATCGAGTACCGGCCTTGCCCCGACACTGCCCAGGCTGCGCTATACCTGGATCGCTACTCATGCCGCCGAGCGCGTGGACTTTAACCATCTGGTCTATGCCACCGGAAGCATCCAGCCCTTCCAGGACACGTTTCACCACATGATCGTTGAATCTGGCGCGCTCACCGAGACCGAATACCGTGAGTGGATCAGCGGCAACAGGGACGAACCAGACTACCCGCCGCTTCGAGTCGTCGAACCGAGAGCAGGAGGCGAAGTCTAGGTGGCCCACTTCAACACCACACCCACCCCGCTGCTTCGCCTGGATGGAGCCAGCGTTTCCTGGGCATTGACCATCATCGACCGCACCGACATCTGCCACCATCTTGACACCTGGAGGCGAGTAGACGGCTACGACCCCGCCAAAGGAGGCAGGCCTAAATCCGTTAACGACCGCACCATCCTTGCGCTCTACCTGATTCTGGCGCGTTCTGGTCAACCCATGCATTTGACCACCATGACGACGCTCCTGGCCTCGCCTGATACGACAGACAAGGCTTTAGAACTCCTTAACCTGCCCAGCCGCGATAAGGCACGACGGGTAGGTGACTTTTACGCAACCCAGCACAGCAACTGGTACTACCGCCTGTGGCGTGCGCTGCACAGCTTCCTTGATGTCGTTGACCCATTCGACAACATCCCGCACCGCGCCAGGCTTACCCGTGCTGAATTCAACCGGCTGATGGACGAACAAGACCCTGAGCGCCGCGAGGAAAAATGGCAGCGCGCCACCTACGTGTTCAATGAGCTAGTTATGGCAAGTACCGAGGACATGCCCGAAGAATACCGAGCCAACTGGCAGGGAGACCTCACCCTAGACGGAACACTTATTCCAGGCGTGCGCCGTGGCAACAACCGATGGACGAACCGACCGGACGATCTCATGTCCTCCGAGCCGGAGGCAGGCTGGTACTCCCGTGACGAGCGACAAGAAACACATGGCGAATCAAACCGAAAGCGAAACGCCAAGCATGTGTGGGGTTGGGAGGCCACACTTGTTGCCGGAGTCATCCGCGACCAAGGCCCATATGCACAGCCACACCTGATTATGGGCATGGCCTTCGACCGGCCCAGCCACAACCCTGCGATCCGTGGGTTGGAAGCCATGCGGCATTTAACGGATGATCCTGAGACACCTAAGGGCACAGTGGTGGGCGATCGTGCTTACTTCGCGGTGGCTAAGACCAAAGACTTCCATGAACCACTGCGCAAACTCGGCTATACCCTGGTGGGAGACTACAGAACCAATCAGCTGGGAAAGCGCGGATCCTATGAAACCATGGGGTTAGTTGAAGGCCACTGGTATTGTCCTGCCATGCCGAAACCTCTGGTGGAAGCCACCGAAGACTTCTATGCCGGACGTATTGATGAGGCCACCTACAACCAGCGGATCAACGAGCGCCGCGCCTTTGCCATGCGGAGAAAAGGCAAGAAGCTCTCCGGTGAGAGCCAGATGTTTATGTGTCCGGGACGAGGTAAAGGAAAGACACTGGCATGTCCCTTGGTGGAAAAGAGTCAGCGCCAGGACGCGAGAGACAGAGGACTACCCTCCATCTCCGGGCCAAATCTATCTACCGCGCGCAAGGCAAAAGGAAAGTGCTGTACCAATAAGGTCTCGGTAACCATCCCGAATAAGGAGGGAATGCGCTACCGCCAAACTGGCCCTGCTTTTAAGACACCGGAATGGAAGAAGGTGTATGGCACGTGGCGCAATGTGATTGAAACCCGCAACGACTATGTAAAGAACAATCGTGGTGGTGCTGCTATTGGTGACCATACGAGAAGACCTGTACGCGGTTTTGCTGCGGCCTTCTTCTATACAGCTCTTGGTGTGGTCGCGGCCAATGTATCTATGATTCGGCGTTTTCTTGGCCGGGTGGATCGGGATGAAAAGACTCCGCCTCCTGACTCTGGTAAACCTGTACCGCCGCGCGATCCGGCGCGCGAGAAGGCAAGCCCGAACGCGCCGCCTGCGCGCGAGGCCGCTTAAGACCAACTGAATACTTTTATCCATCTAGCTCGGAAAACCGATATGGGGTTCCGGGCTAGAAGTCGTTTTAGAGGGGACGAACCATGTTGTGTTCCTTATTAGTCAACGACTGGAACAGAGCGAAAACGACTAAACCCACCGCGGTGAAGCGGTGGGTTTAGCTATGCGGAGCAGTTTCGCAAATGATTTAAGCTAGATTCGCAAAACCGTCGTCCTTATCGGTAGGAATAACAGTAGGAGCACCAGCGCGGTCCACGCCTTGCAACTCCACCAGCGCGGATTCAATGGCCGCGCGGTCACGGTGGTAAATCTCCAGCCCTTCCGAAACACTGCAATGAGCAGAAAACTCCCCATCGCGATCACGGACATAATCACGCCCAAGGCAGACGCGTTCGAGCCAGTACCTCGCGGATCCGGTCACATGTCGTAACAGCACGGCCAGGGAGTTAATGGCTGGGATGGGGAGGGGTGCGTTGAAGGTGTCGTCGTCAAGCGTCGCGACGAGTGCCGCGAGCTTGTCCATCCTGCCGAGGATGTGGGCGTCGAGCGGCCATTCGGGATTTGTTGAAGCGCTGTGTGCGGAATTGGTCATAAGGTCGAGTATTCCCGCAAATTAGTCCTATTGGGAGCAAAAATAGGGGATAATTGACCCCATGACCGTCGAGCTTGCGGAAATCGCAGACTTCCTCAGCCATACTCGCCCCTTTTCGGACCTCACCGATGAAGAGCGCGCGACTATCCCACCGCTTTTGACCATGCGCTATGCCCGTCGTGGTACGGAGATTATCCGTGCGGGTGCGGATAACAACAGCTGTTTCATTATTCGCTCCGGCATGGTGGATCTCTTTGACCCGGCTGGCACGCTGTTGGACAGGCGAGATGTGGGAGATCATTTCGGCTATTCGACGCTGCTGAGCAGTGATCCCTCGCTGTACACGATGACGGCGGTGGAGGACTGCGTATTCCTAGTGATCTCCAAGGAGGTCTTTGACCAGCTCAATGACCAGTTCGTAGAGGTCCGGCGCTATTACGGCGGTGAGAACGCGCGCATTCGCGCAGTGGCATCGAAGCTGCGGAGTACTGCGGCATCGGAGTCGTTGCGCACACGGGTTGCGGACCTGATGGAAACATCGCTGGTTACTTGCAGCGCTGATACGACAGTACAAGAGGCGGCGCAGATTATGACGGAGCGGAATGTCTCCAGTTTGCTCGTGATGGAGTCTGCAGGCGCCAACCAGAGCCCGCTCGTCGGCATCATCACTGACCGTGACCTCCGTCGTCGAGTGCTGGCAGAGGCGAAGCCCGCGGCGACGCTTGTAAGCGAAGTGATGACCGGGAACCCGGAAACCATCAGTCCCGACCTGCTGGTTTTTGAGGCCATGCTGCTGATGGCTGAGCGCGGTTACCATCATCTGCCGGTGCACGATGGGACGCGGGTGGTCGGCATGATTGTCATTGGTGACCTGCTGCGCAGTCTGCACACCGATCCCGTGTACGCGACGGCGACGCTGGCGCGGAAGAGCGATATCTCGGAGATTGCGGAGATTGCTCAGAACGCGCGGCGGATTGTCGGCCGGTTTATTGACCGAGGTGATTCGGGGGAGGAGGTCGCCAAGCTGCTGACTGCCGTGGCCGATGCTGTCACCCGACGCCTGGTTGCGCTGGCGGAGGAAAAGCTTGGGCCGCCACCAGTCAGCTACGCCTTTGCGGTACTGGGTTCGCATGGGCGCGGGGAGATGGGGCTCGCGTCCGATCAGGACAATGCGCTTGTTCTCGCCGACGACTACGACGCCGACGCTCATGCTGACTATTTCGCCGCGCTTAGCGACGAGATTTGCACCAACCTCGACCGAGTCGGTTATCCGCTCTGTCCAGGGGACATGATGGCCAGCAATCCTGCGTGGCGGATGACCAAGTCGCAGTGGCTGCGCACTTTCCACGGGTGGATTACGGCACCGGAGGCGGAGGCTCTGCTGCATGCACAGACCTTCTTCGACATGCGAGCGGTAGCGGGCGATATGCAACTGGTGGAGGGCCTTCGTGCGGCCTACCTGCCGCTGGCCCAGGGGTCGCAGCGCCTGCACGCGCACTTGGCCAAGCTCTCGGCCTGGCGGGAGCCGCCGCTCGGCTTCTTCCGTGGCCTGGTGCTGGAAAAGGGCGGCGATCACGCAGAGACCCTGGACATCAAAAAGGGGGGAACTGCTGCTGTGGTGCAGATGGCGCGTCTATTTACTGTGGCGGCCGGCCTGCCACAGCTGTCGACGCGTGAACGCTTGGCGGCGAGTGCGGGTGCCGGAAGTGTGAGCCGCCAGGGTGCTCAGGACCTGGCGGATGCGTTCGAGTTCCTGTGCACGGTGCAGCTTCATCACCAGCAGGCCCAGTTCAACGCTGGCGAGCAGCCGAATAACCACATCTACCCGAAGCGTCTCTCCAGCCTGGAACGCGAGCACCTGCGCGATGCGTTTGGTGTTATCCGCAAGTTGCAGCAGAGCCTCGGGGCGAAGTATCCCATCCGGGCGATGTCGTGAGCGCGCAATGTTGAAGTTTTTCAAACCCCGCAAGAAACTCTTGGACGCACCTATCCGCGACAATGCTTGGCTCGCGGTCGATGTGGAAACCACCGGTCTGGATCCCTCCAAAGATCAGTTGCTTTCCATCGGTTGGGTTGCCGTCGAAGGCCGCGACATCGTGCTGGAAGAGTCGGGTCACCTTCTCATTCGCCCAGAGCGCGAGGAGGTGAGCGTCGGCGAGTCGGCGACGGTGCATGGGCTTACCGACGACATGGTCGCAACCGGGGTAGAGGCAGAGGTGGCCGTCGGCAAGCTGTTAGAAGCTCTACGGGGACGGAAGCTGCTGGCGCACTACGCGCGGATGGAAGTTGGTTTCCTAGATCCGTTGTGCCGGAAGTACTTCGATGCGCGTTTTGATGTGCCGGTGGCGGACACTATGACACGTGAGTACGACGCGATTCTGCGGGCCAACCGTGAGCCGGTCCGTGATGAGCTGCGGTTGTGGTCACTGTGCGACAAGTACGGCATTCCCCGTTTTAAGGCCCATCACGCGTTCAACGATGCGTTGGCCTGTGCGCTGGTGTGGCTTGCGCAGGAATCCCGCGGAGTTTAGAGCGCAGAGTATAGAGAGTGGGGGTCGTTGCATAATTATCGCAATGTGACGTGTACCCTATTTTTATGCGTATTGCTCGAATCGCCCACCCAGAGGGCATGTGCTTCGCGCTCGTTGAGGGCGAAGGCAGTGAAGTTACTTTGCACGAAATCGAAGGGCACCCTTTCGGTCAGCTGAATAAGACTGGCCGTTCCTGGCCGCTTGCCGACGTACGTCTGCTCGCCCCAATGCTGCCGTCGAAGGTCATCGCTATTGGTCGTAACTACGCTGACCACGTCGCCGAGGTGTTCAAGAAGTCGGCAGAATCGCTGCCGCCGACGATGTTCATTAAGCCGCCGACGGCCGTCATTGGCCCGGAAGCGCCGATTCGCATTCCGGATTTCGCCACCAACGTCGAGTTTGAGGGCGAGCTGGCACTGGTTATTGGTAAGCCGTGCAAGAACGTCAAGAAGGAAAACGCTCACGATGTGATCTTCGGATACACCATCGTCAATGATGTTTCTTCCCGTGACCTGCAGTTTGCCGATGGTCAGTGGGCGCGCGCAAAGGGCATCGATACCTTCTGCCCGCTTGGTCCGTGGATCCAGACGGAGCTGGACTACAACGAGCTGCCGATCAAGGCGCACCTGACTCACGAGGGTGTTACCGAGACCAAGCAGGATTCCAACTCCAACCAGATGATTATGTCCATCCCGGAGATTATCGAGTTCATCACTGCCTCGATTACGCTGCTGCCGGGTGATGTCATCTGCACCGGCTCCCCGGCCGGTACCGCTGCGATGTTCCCGGGTGACCGCATCGAGATTGAGATCCCGGGTATCGGCAAGCTGGCCAACCCTGTGGAGCGGGCTTAAGCGCCCTTAACTCCAAAAGCGCGGAGCACAGTGCCCATCTTGGCACTGGTCTCCGTGACTTCTTCTTCTGGGTCGGAGTGCGACACAATGCCGCCTCCGGCCCATAGTCGTGCCACGGACCCCTCAGTGTCGATCTCGGCACAGCGAATGGAGACCACGAACTCGCCGTCACCATTCTCATCGCACCAGCCGACAGCGCCCGAGTAGAAGCCGCGGTTGGTCTCTACGGCCTGAATAACGCCGAAGGCGGATTCCGTCGGCGTGCCACAAATGGCTGGTGTCGGGTGCACCACCAGCGCCAAATCCAGCGCGGACAGCGACGGATCCTTCAACCGACCGCGGATATGCGTGGCCAAGTGCCACATCTCGGCGGTGCTCATCAGCTCGGGGCTGTCCGGAACATCCAGCGAACTGCACAGTGGCGCCAAGTTGTCGGCGATGTCGTCGACGACGAAGGCATGCTCGTCCAGGTTCTTGCGCGAGTCCGCTAAACGACGGGCCGACGCCCGGTCCACCTCTTCATTCCGGGACCTCGGCAGCGACCCGGCCAAGGGAAACGCCTCAACGATGTCGCCCGTACGGCGGACCAGCATCTCCGGGGACGAACCGATGAGCAACTTGCCCTCATAATCGGAACCGGCGGGGGAGAGATCCACGACAAAGCCATCGCGGTTGGGGGATCCGTCGATAAGCCGCGATGCGAGTAGGAGCGGGTCAATCGGGGGATCGATTTCGAGTTCCACAGCGCGCGCGAGCACGACCTTTTCCAGCGCCGAGTACTCGATTGTGCGGATGGCTGCGGCGATGCGCTCAGCGTGCTCGTCGAGCGGGGGATCGTAAGCGACGATGTTGGCGTGGGGCTTCGGTGCGTTCCAACGGTAGTGCGCGGGTGGCTCCAGCGGCTGCGAGGAGCGGATGACTTCCCGGGGAACGGTCAGGGCGGCGGGCTTGTCCAAGTCGAAGGGCAATGCGCCGACTACCATCTTGTGAATGCCCGAGTGCAGTCCCTCGGCCGCGAGCCAGGGGTCGGAAAGCTGCTCTTCAATACCTTGCGTGCGGATGGAGCCGTGTGCCCGGGAGAGCAAAAAGTCCGGGGCGGTGGTCGGGCGGGACGTATCCCAGCGCGTCGAACGCTTCGGAGTCGCTGCAGGCTCGTTCGACGGGTGAGAATTCTCCTGCTTCTCTTCTTCGTTTCCGCCGCCCAGAGAGGGGTGGTTTTCCATGGACATAGCCCTAACCCGCCTCCTCAATCTAAACCCAGTTGTGCTTCAGTTTAAGGGGCAGGCTAACCCCTACCCAAAAAGGGCATACCCGCAGCGGTAATCGTCAGCTGATCGATGACTGCGCTCGCCGGCAGATTCGCGGCGTAGAGGAAGGTATCCGCAGCCTGCTTGGCATCGAACATTGGCTCGCTGCCTGTGAACGTCCCCAACAGGTCAGTCTGCGCATTGCCAATATCAATGCGCGTTGCTGTAATGCCATACTCGCGTCCGTCGAGGGCAAGCACATGGGTCATTCCGGCAAGCGCGCTTTTCGACGTCGCGTACGCCGCCGTATGGGCTCGAGGTACCTGCGCCGCGATAGAGCAGTTGACCAGGATTCGGCCGCCTGCTTGGTCCGCCTTCCCATCGCACCCCGCCTTCATCCGCGCGAACGCCTCGCGTGCGCATAGGTACGAGCCGACCACATTCGTATCGATGACCGCCCGGAAGTCCTCAATGTCGGTCTCTCCGAACTCTGCGGGCGTGCCTGGCAGCCCCGCATTGAGCACCGCAACATCGATGGTTCCCGTAGTCATCTGCGCGTCCTCAAACATCGTACGGACCTGCTCGGGGTCGGTGATGTCACACCTGGAGTAGGTGATGTTGTCCGCCTCGGCGGCAACGGCCTCGAGCGCGTCGATACGCCTGCCGCAGATGTGCACGTGCCAGCCATCGGCGGCAAAAGCCAGAGCAATTTCGCGACCAATGCCCGCGCCGCCACCAGTTACTACTACCGTTTTGGTCATGAGCACTATTATTAACTGTTCTACGGTCTACGCACACATGTCCCCGCACGACGCCGTCAACGCCGCGCGTGACGACGGCTACGCGGCCGTGGAATTCTGGTGGCCATTTGGCCTCGCAGTGCCCGCACCCGATGAGGTTTCCGCTTTTTGTGACCTCTTTGACGACAGCCTTGGTCTTTATGCCATGAATCTGTGGGGAGGGGACATGGCAGCGGGGCAGCGAGGAGTGCTCGATACAGATGGGCTGCCCGCGGGGCACCTGGAGGCAGTGAGCCAGATTGCGCGGGCCACTGGGCTGAAATGCTCGAACGTGTTGCTGGGGCGCTCGGGGGAGCTGACCGATTTGCAGGTGCAAAGACTGACTGAGATTACTGCCCAGCTGGAGCTCAGTGGGGTTCGCGCGTTGATTGAGCCACTGTCCGGGATGAGTGATTATCCCATTACAGATCCGTGGCAAGCCGAGGAGTTAGCTCAACAGACTGGTGCTGGTGTGCTCGCGGACTTTTACCATTTTGCAGCTAATGGCGTCGACGTGGATGCTTGGCTCACTGATGTGGAGACTGGAAGATTGAGCCTGCCGGCGCACGTCCAGATTGCCGATTTCCCAGGCCGCGGCGCGCCGGGCACCGGTGAGGCACCACTGCGCAGCTGGGTTGAGCGGCTGCGCGCCGCCGGATACGCCGGCGAAGTGGCCGGGGAGTGGGCTCTGTAACCCTATGCAAACCCTATGCATGCCTGCAGGTGGGAGGGCGGGTATCGTGGGAAAGCATGTCAGATGTTCGCGTACGCTTTTGCCCGTCGCCAACCGGTACCCCGCACGTTGGCCTCATCCGCACCGCCCTGTTCAACTGGGCATATGCCCGTCACACTGGTGGCAAGCTGGTCTTCCGCATCGAAGATACCGATGCCGCTCGCGACTCCGAAGAGTCTTATCAGGCAATCATCGAGGCCCTGAATTGGCTCGGTATTGACTGGGACGAGGGCGTCGATGTCGGCGGTCCGCACGGCCCGTACCGCCAGTCGCAGCGCAAGGACATCTACGCCGATGTATTGCAGCGCCTCATTGACGCCGGTGAAGCGTACGAGGCCTTTTCCACCGCTGAAGAGGTTGAGGAGCGCCACAAGGCCGCCGGCCGTGACCCGAAGCTGGGCTACGACAACTATGACCGCAACCTCACCGAGGAGCAGAAGGAAGCCTTCCGTGCAGAGGGGCGCAAGCCGGTGATTCGCCTGCGTATGCCGGACGAGGACATTGTCTTCGATGACCTCGTTCGCGGTCGTATCGAGTTCAAGGCCGGCCTGGTTCCGGACTTCGTTATTGCCCGCTCCAACGGTGAACCGCTCTACACCCTGGTTAACCCGGTCGATGACGCTCTGATGGAGATCACTCACGTCCTGCGTGGTGAGGACCTGCTGCCATCGACCCCGCGCCAGATCGCTCTCTACGAGTCGCTGAAGCGCATCGGTGTCGCCAAGTTCACCCCGGAGTTCGGTCACCTGCCGTTCGTTATGGGCGAGGGTAATAAGAAGCTGTCCAAGCGTGACCCGCAGTCCAATCTCTTCATCCACCGCGATAACGGTTTCATCCGCGAGGGTCTGCTGAACTACCTGGCACTGCTGGGGTGGTCTATGGACGGCGACCAGGACATCTTCACGATGGACGAGATGGTCAAGGCCTTCGATATCCACGATGTGCTGTCCAACCCGGCTCGCTTCGATCAGAAGAAGGCCGACGCTATCAACGCGGACCACATCCGCATGCTCGATCCGAAGGACTTCGAGCAGCGTCTGCGCACGTACCTGGAAAGCCACTTTGACTTCCCGGCCGACTACCCGGCGGATAAGTTCGCTTTCCTGGCAACGCTGCTGCAGACCCGTGTGAAGACGCTTTCCGACGCCTGGGACCTCTCGAAGTTCCTGGTTGTGGAAGAGGACGGGTTCACCTTCGATGAGCGCTCGGCACGCCGTAACTTCAAGGAAGACGCCGTCGCTGTCCTGGAGGCCACCATTGCAGCTGTGGAGCCGCTCAGCGAAGAGGACTTCGTCACCGAGAAGCTTGAAGCTGCACTTCAAAAGGCCCTCATCGAGGACCTGGAGCTGAAGCCACGCAAGGCTTTTGGCCCGGTGCGCGTGGCCGTGACTGGCGCTCAGGTTTCGCCGCCGCTGTTCGAGTCCATGGAGCTGCTTGGTCGCAGCCGCAGCCTGGGCCGACTGCGCAAGGCGCTCGAGGTCACTCCTTTTACTGCTGCTCAGTAAAGAGCGCGAGCTGGGCTGAGCGAAGCAGGTTCGTGTAAGAGCCCGCTTCCTTGCCCACCTTCTGCGGGTCGCGGTTCAGCATATTCATGGAGGTTTCGCGGTAGTCCTTGACCAGCGACCCCATGTGGTTGTTGAAGAACTCGTGCCAGTCGGTTCCCCAGTGGACCGTGCCGTCCTCGTTTCGCTTGAGTAGTGCGGCAAAGGCGTACACGAGCGGGTAGATGAACCCGTCTGGAATCGCGTAGCCGATGGGCTGGCGGTAGAACTTCGAGTACTTCTGTGGAGTCTTGCCAGTTCGCGGATTCTTCTTATTGGCCTTGTCAACAGCATCAATGCCGCCGAATTTACCGCCGCTCTTGTTGTAGAGATCGGGTAGCTCTGCGTTGATGCGCTCGAAAATATCGATGAAGTCACGCGTGAGGTTCAATGCGCTGCGGACCTTCTCGTTGTAGAGAACGACCTCTTCGGTGCGCTCATTGATGCTTTCAGTGCTGGGCTTAGTGACCTCCGGTGAGCTCATGACATCCTCGAAGCGGTCAAGCAGCTTGGCCTTGCCGGAGTAGAGGCTGGTGGGGGTCGGTGCTTCAATCTGCTTCCCGTCGGCATCCTTCGGCAGGTCAATACAAGACAGCGGAATCCACGCCATAGCGATGACATCGCCCACCTTTAGTCGACCAGTATCGTTGGTGCGCCACTGCACGTTGTCGCTAATTCCCTGAGGCAGGGCATGCTTCAGATCGTCAAAGTAGCCGGCGCGATTGAGCTTTGCTTCCGCCTTGAGCTCCGCATTGTTGTTGCGGGCGGCACAGATATCGAGCAGTGCATCGGAGAAGTCCTGCACAGTGTCCTCGTCCCGAGCACCGGGCACGAGTACCTCTACCGGAACACGGGCATCGAGCTCGGTGAGGCTTTCGTCGGCAAGCAATTCCTCAATTTCTTCCGTACGCTCCGACCAGACCTCCTTCATTTCGGACCACGTCTTGATTTTGCGGCTAGGTGGTGGAGTGAGCTTGCCCAGAACGAACAGTGCGATAGCCAGCGAGTTGTGACCGCCGTCGAGGATGCCTTCGATGCGACGGTTGCTGAAGGTGAAGCGGTAGAGATTGTCTTCACTGGTGAACTGAGTGGAGGCCAGGAGCACACCCTTGGACTTGTAGGCGAAGAGCTCCGGCGTGGTGTCGATGGTTTCCATGATGGCATCGGTGATGCGGCCGGTGCGGGACACGCGTGGGTTGGCGTCGAGGTTGAGGGCCGAGATGATTTTTGCGAACTGACGGATAGTGACAGTGCCGATGACGCGACCGATGGTGCCGTTCATTTGCTCCGTGATGTCGGAGAACTCCAGCTCGAGCGTGATGGGGGCGGTTGTTGCCGTCGTTGTTGGGGAAGTCATGGTGCCTGCCTTTCAGGTCTGGTTTTTTTGGTGTGTGTGTCGGCTGTTTGCCAGCCGCTTCACCACGAAGTGTCTCCTGAAGGGCGGATCGGCTTTGAGCTGCGATCGAATGGGCTTTCGATCTGGGACTGCGTTAGTTATATGCACTGCATTAGTTATGCATTAGTTATGCGCACTGCTGAGGTGGGCTGTGGGGAACTCGCGAATTTAAACGAGCCTTTGACCAGGTGATTTGCTCTTGTTAGCGCGAATTGGCTATATTATTCCTCGTTGCGTTCAGCAGCGATGGCCTATGGTGTAATTGGCAACACTACGGTTTCTGGTACCGTCATTCTAGGTTCGAGTCCTGGTAGGCCAGCAGTGAAGAAGTTCATTGTTGAATGTATTCACTAACTGCAAAGTTCTAAGCCCCGTTCGTCTAGCGGCCTAGGACGCCGCCCTCTCACGGCGGTAACACGGGTTCAAATCCCGTAC
>NZ_JASPJI010000040.1:0-6309 GCF_030232285.1 Corynebacterium sp. MSK047
TTCTCCTGGTCGAAAGTGGTGATGCATTCACCGCCTGAACCTACCCCTGAAAAATCGTCTGGAAGTGACATAAACTCACACAGTTTCACATTTGCAGCCCGTAATTTCTGGGGTTAAAGGCCAAAAATGTGCGCCTTTCCGGCGGCGTGGTTATCTGACCCAGCCTTTTCGATGCCGCCCCCCATACTCACTACCGAGTAGCCACCAAGCCTGCATCCGCGGACTGCAGCTTGCCGTCAACCATCTCCACGATTCGGTCGGCACCGTGAAGCTGCCCCAGGTCGTGGGTGATGTACAGGGTGGCCACACCCATCTTCCGCGTCACATCCATAATCAGTCGCGTCACCGCCCCTGCACTCTTCTGATCCAAAGCCGCGGTCGGTTCGTCGACCAGCAGCACTTCCGGCTCATTCATCAGTGCGCGCGCAACATTGACGCGTGCCTGCTGACCACCGGAAAGCTGGCTCACGCGACGGTTTCCCAGCCCAGTCAGGCCGACTGCCTCTAGCAGCTCATCCGCGCGCTTCTCCGCTTCACGACGGCCACCCGCCGGCCACCCGAAAACACGGCCCAGTCGCCGCATTGCGATGAGCTGCTGCTTAACCGTCAGCGCTGGCAGAAGATTCGGCTGCTGGAAAACGATGCCGATGTGTTCGCGACGAATCTTGGCAGCATCCGCGCCTCGAGCGCTCAGATCAATGGCCTTCCTTTCCGCACTCTCGTCCGCGCCTGCACCGTTCGCGTCCTGCTTGTTGGAGTACAGCGTGACATGTCCGGTATCGGCACTCTTCAAACAACCTGCGATGGTCAACAGAGTCGACTTGCCGGAACCCGATGGTCCGACCAGTCCCACTACCTCGCCTGCCCGGATCTTCAGCGAGATGTCATCCAAAATGGTGCGTTTGTTGTCGCCATCTTGGACGGTCAGCGAGATGTTCTTCAGAGCGAGTGCCACGGGAGCCTGGTTGTCGATATAGGTAGTCATTTTGTCCTCAATTCCTCAATTCCTCAGTTGCAGGTTGTGCATGATTAACGCGATGTGAGTGTTCTGTGGGAAGCCGCCGTGCTAGGCCGTACTAACGAGCCACTACGCATTCGCCAATGCGGTGGTCGGATCGACGCGGAATACCGGCACCAGTGCCAGCAGCGCACCAACTACGCCGGTCACGGCCAGAATGAGCCCCGGCACGACGGTCGTGGAAGCATCGACCACAATTGGCATGACGTCGCCGCTCTGCAGAGCCCAGCCCGCCGCTGCAGTCACCGCAACACCGCCGCCGACTCCGATTGCCAGCACGGCCAGGACCTGCGCCAGAGAGTCAGCCACCAGCACGGAGCGGGACGCACCGAGCGCCGAGGAAATGGCCACACCACGCAGTCGTTGAACAGTCCACACTGTGAAGAACGCGCCTACCACCAGCGCAGAAATCACATACAGCATCGAGGTCATCGCGTTCAGCGAGGTCTGCTCGCCCTGATAGGAAGCCGACAGGTTATTGCGCTCGCCGTCGCGCAGAATTGTTCCTTCCGGGACATTCGGCAGCTGCGTCGCAGACTCGTCGACAACCATCGCCGCCGGCACCATCTGCCCCGGTGTCAGGTCTTCCATCACACCGCGCCCGGCATAAATGACCGCTTGGTGGTCCAACCACTTATCCCCCGCCACGCGCGCAACGGTGGCCTCGTGCTCGCCCATCGCGCCAGATAGGGTCAGCGAGTCACCTTCCGCAATGGCGGTTTCACCGACACCGTCGGTGACGGCCACCTGGTCGTCGTTAAGCGAAAAGTCGGAGATGACGGTGACGGGCGTTTCATCGACGCGCGCACGACTGACGTAGACATCGCGGACGTTTGCGCCGTTGTCGCTCGCCCACGTCTGGACGCTCTTTCGCGCCGTCTCGCCGATGCTTGACGACGACAGCGACGTGGCCCCCTCCGAGATGACGACGGCGTCGTTTTTGTCGTAGACCTCGTCCAGTGCGGAGACGGACTGGGCGGACAGGCCGGCGGCCAAAGCCGAGAGGAACGTGACCATCACAGCAATCATCCCGACGGTGATGGTGATCAGTGCGGCACGGCCTGGAGCGGCTCGAAGTTCTTTCATTGACTGGTACATACTCATTATGGTCGTGGATTCAAAGGCGGATTTAATCGCCAGGGAGGTTGAACTTCGTCTCCAACTTTCGGTTGATGTTGACAATTTCGGCTTGTCAGCGGTGTTTTGGCAGGTGGAACTGCCCTAAGCTCGAGAGCGTGGATACTCCTGAGACTCTGAACCGCAGCTGGCAATTACTGCGGTTTGCCCTGGATGTTTTGGTGCTGGTGCTGCTGGCGGTATGCGTGGTTCCGGATCCGCAGTGGCGAATCATCACCTATGCAGCGTGTTTTCTAGCGGTGTACATCGCAGGTTCGGTCGGGCCGATTGGTCGGGCTCGGCATGGCAACGTAGCCAACGAAGTCGCGCTGACTAAGCCGCGTGGCCTGCTGTTGGGCTGGCTTGTGATTCTGCTGCTGTGCTGGGCGGCGTTGGCGTTTGCAACGCTGGATGCCTCGTTCCTGGTTTTCCCACTGTTTTTCGTAATTTTGCAGGTAACCGGTGGCCTTATGGCCGTAATCATGGTGGCGGCGACAACGGCGACGGCAATTGGCGCTATCGCTATCCATACTCCGCTGACATTTGGTGGTGTCCTCGGCCCCATTCTGGGTGGGACGTTTGTACTCACGGTGGGGCTGGGGTTCCGGCTCCTGCAGAAGGAGACTATCGAAAAGACCAAGGCACTCGAGGAGCTCTCAGCTGCCCGCGCCCACTCGGAAGCACTGTCCCGTCGTGCCGGTGAGCTGGACGAACGTGCACGTCTCGCAGCGGATATTCATGACACCGTGGCGCAGGGGCTTTCCTCCATCCAGCTGCTGCTGCATTCGGTGGAGTCTCGCATGAAAAGTGCTCCTACCCAGCATGACCAGGCCTCGGTGGATTCGCTGCAGCTCGCCCGCAAGGTCGCGGCCGACAACCTCGCCGAGACCCGGCGTATCATCGCAGCACTTCAGCCGGCTCCCCTCGAAGGCGCAGACCTATCCGGTGCGTTGGAGAAAGTCTGCTCCTCCACGGTGCTGGGCGATGCTGTCAGCTTCTGCGTCGACGGCACACCCACGCGGCTGCCGGCCACCGTCGAAGCAACCATCATCAGGGTGGCCCAGGCGAGCTTGGCGAACGTCGTCAAGCATGCACACGCCACCCGCTGCCGTGTCACCCTGACCTACCAGCCCGACGAGATTCTGCTCGACTGCGTCGACAACGGCATCGGCTTCGACCCCACCGCACCAACTAACGACGACAGCGTGGGGATCGCCAACGCGCGCCGACGCGTGGAGAAGCTCGGCGGCACCTTCACCATCGAGTCGGAACCGGGGCGTGGTTGTGGTGTCAGCGTCAGCATCCCGCACGAGCTCGCCTCTTAAAGTCCCGCGCCTGGTATGCAGGTAGGAAACGACCATTCACATCACCCTAGGAGTTAGCCAGGTGACCAAGCCCATCGGAGTCCTCATCGCCGACGATCATCCCATCGTGCGCGCTGGTCTTCGCGCAGTCGTTGAATCGGCGCCGGATATCGTCGTGGTTGGCGAGGCGGCCAGCGGTGACGAGGCGGTCGAGAAGGTGCGCGCATCGCTTGACGACGACTCTTGCGACCACATCGATCTGGTACTCATGGACCTTCGCTTTGGTGAGGCCCCTGGCACTGCTACCCGCGCAGGCGGAGTTGATGCCACCGCAGCCATCCGCGCACTGGCCGGGCGCGGCGCAAAGGCTCCAGAAGTGTTGGTGGTGACCAATTATTCTTCGGACTCCGATGTGCTCGGCGCTGTCACCGCAGGCGCAGTTGGTTATCTGCTGAAGGATGCCGCTCCGGAGGAGCTCATCGATGGTATCCGTCGTGCCGTTCGCGGCGAGACCGTGCTGAACACACAAGTGGCCGGGCGCTTGATGGGTCGGATGCGCAACCCCAATACAGCACTAACCCCGCGCGAACTCGAAGTGCTCGAGTTGGTCGCGCGGGGTATGTCGAATAGAAAAATTGCAGAACAGCTGGTGCTCACCGAAGCGACTGTGAAATCGCATCTGGTACATATTTTCACCAAGCTAGACGTCAGCTCCCGCACCGCGGCTGTTGCTCGGGCGCAGGAGCTGGGAATGTTGGGTGATTAGGAAACGGACTAACCCGCGTGGCTTAAATGATGGCCTCACTTAGAGGACATGGACTACCAAGAGCTGGTCTCGTCGGCGTTGCCCTTCTTCCAGGTCTCCCACGGGATGTTCCAGTCACCGAGTCCATCAACACCGGAGAGCGTCTCACCAATCGTATTCTTCACAATCACGATGTCACCGCGCTTAGTGTTGTCCAGGAACCACTTAGCGTTGGCGTCAGTGACGTTGATGCAGCCGTGAGACTGGTTGACGCTGCCCTGTGCCCACGTTGACCACGGTGCACCGTGGACGTAGATACCGGAGTAAGACATCTGCGTTGCATAGTTAACCGGCGTGACGTAGCCACCGTTTTCCAGAGACAGGCCGTAGGTACGAGAGTCCATCACCATGGTCTCGTTGCGATCACCGATGATGTACTGGCCATTCGGAGTCGGGTGAACATTCGACCCCATAGAGATAGGCATGGAGTTTACGACTTCACCGTTCCTCTTAATGACCATGGTCTTCGTCGCGTCATCAGCGATAGCAATGACTTCATCACCGATAGTGAAGCTGGTTTCGGCGGACTCCGCACCGTACATATCGTCACCAAGATCCGTGCCGTAAATATCGGACTTCACGGTAACCTTGGTCCCCGGCTTCCAGTACTCCTTTGGACGCCAGCGCACCTCACTGTTATTCAGCCAGTAGAAAGCGCCTTCCACCTTAGGCTCGGTGGTCACCTTAATTGCTTCCTCAGCAGCCTTGCGGTCCGAAATACTCGCGCTGAATTTCACAGCAATAGTCTGACCGACACCCACGGTGGAACCATCCAGCGGGGACAGGTAACCATTTACCTGAGAAGTCGGCTCGACGGTGGTGAAAGAAGTAGCCAGCTTTTCTGTGCCCGAGGTGGCGTTAATCTCATAGGTCTTTGAGTAGCCCAGGGGTTCTGCAGTGGTCCACTTGGTACCACTGGAGTCGAGCTTGCCCTTGACCTCTTTGCCCTCAGGGTTGGTCATAACAACCTTGTCCAGGCGATGTCCCTCTTCCACCTGAACCGAAATCGGGTCAACCACCGAAACATCGGTGGCGTCGTCCTTCACACTGGCGACAAGACCAACGTCTGGCTTCTCCGCCTCTTGCTGCTCGGCATTATCTCCGCCGACGGTACAAGCAGCTAGCGAGATGGTGGTCGCAAATGTCACCACCGCCATCGACAGGCGCTTAAAAGATTGCCGCATGATCGTGCTTCACTCCAACAGTGCAATTATTAAGTAGTAAGTCCCGGGGACACACTGCGACACACAGCGGAGTCCTGCTACAGCCCCTGGTGCGCCCTCGAAAAAGGTCAGACTGCCCTGCAGCGGCACTAGCCACCGATAAAACGCTCGCCCTAACTGAAAAGCCTTATTGACTGCCCAATCGCAGTCATCAACCCCTCACAGGGCGCAGCACGCAAAGTAGCCCAACGGTTCCTACAGTTAACCCTCTGGAAAATTGCTGTGCAACCCCAAAAAACCGGGGCACTTCAACCGACCTGGGAAAACAGCGCCCCCTTGAAGCTGCGTTACCGAAAAGTAATCAGTTCGCTATTCAAAAGTGCCACCGGACGCTTCCGGACGTTACTGAACACTGTCGAACGTAACTCCGACATCTATGCACACTCCCAACGTCGATGGCATTGATACAGGCCCTACCCCACTTTGAGGATTTCCAAACTTTTTTTGAACTTTTTTCAAACGGTTGCGCAAAACCTTTCAAAAAACATGCAAAAACATCAATTCAAAAACAGCATCTGACCAGCCGATTTTACAAACAATCAGAAACCTGGTTATATATCTTCTCGTTGCCGGCGAGGAGCTCACACAGAGAGCACCAAGCAGGAAACAGTAAGCGCCATTAGCTCAACTGGCAGAGCAGCTGACTCTTAATCAGCGGGTTCGGGGTTCGAGTCCCTGATGGCGCACAATACAGACCGGGAAGGTAGAAATACCCTCCCGGTCTTTTTGTTGCATAACAAGCGTAGGGGGTTAAGTAGCAAAAAGTGGGGTTAAGGGTCAAAATGTGTGTCTGGCTCGGCGTGTCGCGGGGGTTAGATTTGGCCTTTTTGAATGCCGATTGAG
>NZ_JASPJI010000041.1:0-5452 GCF_030232285.1 Corynebacterium sp. MSK047
GCTATTCTTTGGTGATTTGTGGTGTGTGGTCTGGGGTTATGGTGGCATGCGGACACACTTTTCTTTACTTAACCCTCTAGCACGGCACGTCCACCGCAGCGATGCGGTGGGGTTGGATCGTGAGGCTCTCCCCGGTGGATTCGAGCACCGCGGAGATGGTGGAGGGGGTCATCATCACGATGGAGATCCAGTCATGGCTGGTGGCACCCGCATAGTCCACGTAGTGCAGGCGCACCTGTGTGCCCGCGGTATAGGCGCGGCGCAGCTCGGACATGATCTCCCGCGGCGAGCGGAAGGTCCGGGTGTCCGAGGCCTTCGTGCCGTCCGCCGGGTCCACGGCGATGGCCTGGTCGTGGGCGCGGCGAAAACCCTCCACGGCGCCGTCGATCTCCGAGGCGATCTCGGTGGAGTCCCCAGTGATGTCCATGATGTTGCGCTGGGGAGTATCCACGCGAGACGGGACACGAGCCGAGTGGGGTTCGGTGGCGGAGCCCTGCTGGAATGCCCTGGTGGCGTCGTCAATCAAATACCGCAGGGACTGGGGAACGGACGAGAGACCGCCGGGGGACATGCGATCCAGGAAGGCCTCGATGTCCTTCCATGGGGCGTCATAGCGCTTCGGCCCGATCAGGCTGAATACGTCGCCTTCGCGGCCGTCCTCGCGCACCAGGGTGGCGGTGAGCCCCAGACGGCGGCGAGACTGCAGGTCGGAGGTCATGCGGAACACCGGGGCAGGCAGCAGGTGAACCTCGTCGTAAATGATTAAGCCCCAGTCGCGGGAGTCGAACAGCTCCAGCGCCCGGTATTCGCCCTTCGACTTGCGCGTGACCACTTGGTAGGTGGCGATGGTCACGGGGCGGATCTCCTTCTTCTCTCCGGAGTATTCGCCGATTTCATCCTCCGTCAGGGAGGTGCGGCGCACTAGCTCGTCCTTCCACTGCCTGCCCGCGACGGTGTTCGTCACCAGGATCAGGGTGGTGGCCTTTGCCTTGGCCATCGAGGCCGCGCCGACCATCGTCTTGCCCGCACCACATGGCAGCACTACCACGCCCGAGCCGCCTTCCCAGAAGCTATCGGCCGCCATCTCCTGGTAGTCGCGCAGCTGCCATTCTTCGTGTTCCTGCGACAGCTCGATGGGGTGTGCCTCGCCGTCGACGTATCCCGCCAGGTCCTCTGCGGGCCAGCCGACCTTCAGCAGTTCCTGCTTGAGCCTGCCGCGCTCGGAAGGGTGCACAACGATCGAGTCCTCGTCGATCTCTGCGCCCAACATGGGCTTGATCTTTTTGTGACGCCGGATCTCCGTCAGCACAGCCCTGTCCGTCGTCTCTAGCACGAGCCCGTGCGCTGGGTGCTTGATGAGCTTCAGCCGCCCGTAGCGATCCATCGTGTCGGCAATGTCGATGAGCAGCGGCTGCGGGGCGGGGAACCGCGAGTAGGTTTCCAGCACGTCCATGATCTGCTCCGCGTCGTGCCCTGCCGCGCGGGCGTTCCACAGCGCCAGCGGGGTGATGCGGTAGGTGTGCACGTGCTCCGGCGCGCGCTCCAGCTCCGCGAACGGTGCCAGCGCGGTGCGCGCCTCCTGCGCCTGTTCGTGGTCGATTTCCAGCAGCACGGTCTTATCCGACTGCACAATGAGCGGTCCGTTTCCAATGCCCACGCTGTGTGTCACTTCCTTTTTGTTTATCGACGCCACCGCGACGGTGTTGCTCAAGCCAAAGACATCATTTTACGCTGCAGTGGTGCGAACTCGTGCTCCACTATGCTGAGACCCATGATTGCTCAGACGGGAAATCTGCGCCAATGGCAGTATTTCG
This sequence comes from Corynebacterium sp. MSK047, assembly GCF_030232285.1. Taxonomy (NCBI): domain Bacteria; kingdom Bacillati; phylum Actinomycetota; class Actinomycetes; order Mycobacteriales; family Corynebacteriaceae; genus Corynebacterium; species Corynebacterium sp. MSK047. The sequence goes on from NZ_JASPJI010000041.1 coordinate 1,815, forward strand.
TGGCTTTAGCGGAGACCGGTAGTTTTACAGCGGCGGCAGCGCGACTGGGAGTGAGTCAGCCGCCTGTCTCCAATGCCATTAAGCGCTTAGAAGCTGGTGTAGGTACACCGCTATTTATCCGAGGGGCGGGGGAAGTGAAACTAACCGAGGCAGGGTTGACCTTGCTTCCATATGCCCGGGTGATTAATCGCGATCTTCAGACTATGCATTCGATGATTGACGGTATCCGAAGTGGTGCGCAAAGCGGGTTTCGTTTGGCCATCAGTAGTGCGCTTCCAAGCGAGATAGGATCGCGTATTGCAGCAAAGGCACAGCAGCATGATGGAGTAGTTTTGTCGTCACTGCCTTCTGTTGAGATTCTTGCCCGTGTTGAAGAAGGCGCTATTCATGCGGGGCTTGTTCAAGCTCCGGTTCCCTTGGGTACTCACCGCAGTGCGAGGCAGTTTTCTCTGTCACGTGATCTAGTGGTGCCGCCGGGGTATTCAAGGTTGGATAAGACCTTGTCTCAATTGAATCTGCTGGTGGAGAACCTGAATGACAATTCAAGTGCAGCCAGTGGTTTGGCGAGAGAGCTATTTCGGTCGGGTGTGTCTTGCGAAATTAATGATTCAGAGGATGCTCTAGGTAGGGGCTTATTGATTGGAAGAGGGGAGGGGATGTCTTTGGTATTTCGCGGTTTTCACCAGTTTGACAATGCTATTGAGCTTCCTTCCCGTTTCGATTTTTCCGTGGATGTAGTGGTTCGCCGAGGTGGGATGGACAATGGCGCCGAGGCCATGGCGGTCGCCGAAAGAATTTGTCGAAGGATTAACCAATGACTGCACGGATGGAGATGGCCCTGGAAAACGTGTTGACGCGGTCGGGGTGTGAGGGATGGTGGTGTGCATCGCGACTGCACGATGGGGTGACTATCGGACGCAAACAAGACGAGAAAATTACGGTGGCATCCTTATATAAAATCCGGCTCCTCCACCTCACTTTGGAAGCGATTCAACGAGGTGATCTGGATCCTCGTCTTCGTGTTGACGTTGCACCGTCCAAAGGAACTTACGAAGGGTATGGGTTCGCTGCCTTTGATGACGCAGTGAACGTGAGTCTCCGAGACTTAATGAAACAAGTCGCATCGGTGTCAGATAACGTGGCCGCCCACGAGATTTTGCGTCTACTGCCTGCGTGGGCTCGAGAAGCATTTCTTAAACGGTTTCCACCTCATTATGACTTGCAAGATCGGAATAGCTTAGTGACGGCGGAGAAACAATTGCGTCAATATGTTCAATCCCAAGGGGGGAGTAGTACAGATATAGCGTTTTCTGCAGTCTCTTCGTTGGCGGAAATAACTAATGACTTGGAACAGGTTTGGAAAGACGATAGTGCAGCGGTACGTCGATCTATGTGTGAACTCTTGGGGTTGCAGGTGTGGCGTCACCGTGTTCCTTCAGGCTTTCCTCCAAGCGGCGTTGATATCTATGGAAAAACGGGCACTGTAGGACTTCTCCATGGTGAAGCTTCGATTATCCAGGTTGAGGGCGAGGAGCCCATTGTGGTGTCCATCATGCTGAAACAGGTGGTGCCAGAACAAGCAATGAGTACTCACGATGGTGCTATTGGCGAAGTGGCTAGACTGCTCGTGGACGCTCTTCGTTAGAATTTCTGCCACTTGAATACACACTTCTACCATCGCCTATATGTGAATGAAATGAGACAATTGCATTATGTGATATTGGTGGCATCCAATGCGTCTCACTTAACGTCACTCCCATGATGACTAAGCACAATCGTTTCCGTCAGTCGGTGATTGCACTCTGTTCGCTCTCCGCAGTGATGTTGAGCAGCTGTTCAGCTCTACCGTGGGAATCAGACTCAGACGTATTTCTCAAAGCTTTCAACGCGGGAGATGACAGCAAGGCTGCACGGTATCTGGATCATCCAGACCCGGAGCGCGCCCTTCATGAATTTCGGCAGTCACTTCATGGTGTGAAGGTCAACATCGAAAAATCTGATATTTCCAATGGAAAGCAGAATACTCATGTGACTTGGTCCAAAGATGGTGTGGAGTTGGAGAGCAATGGTCGGCTCGTCCTTAGTGGACAGAATGGTAAGCCTCAATGGTTGCCTTCGATCTTCGAAGCTCAGTTGAGCGATGATTCCGCACTCTTTTTTGCTGAAGATAAACAGTACGATCTTCCAATTAAAGATCGCTTGGGCAATGAATATATGACCTGGACGAAAGTTATTCAGGTACGAGGTCGCAAAGATATAGCCTCTAGAGCGCAGGAATTGGCCCAGATTTTTGCACCAGTGTCTCCCACAACGACTAAGGAGTGGATCGAGCAGACCTTGGGAGAGTCTCAGGATGAAGACACCGTGCTCCTCACTTTGAGGCAGGAAGAATTCCGGAAGATACAAGAGCAACTTAGGACCTTTGAGGGAATTTCCACTGTGGAGCAGGGGCGTCTCTTAAGCGTGTCCAAAACTCTTAACTCTCCGATGGATGCTGAATTGAACAAATATTGGGAGTCAGTGCTCGATGCTAATTCAGGATGGTCGATACGCGCTGAGAGTTCACAAGGTATGACGACGGTAGCCTCTGAGCCGCCTCGCCGAGTTCAGCCAATCGCAACCACTCTGGATAACACACTGCAAAGCGCAGCAAAACAAGCAGTGGACAGTGAGCAACGTGCCGCAGTTCTAGTCGTGCTCAATCCTAGAACAGGAGGTGTCCTTGCCGTTGCACAAAATGACAAGGCAAATAACCAAGGGCCAATCGCACTCACCGGGCTATTCCCACCGGGATCGACGTTCAAAACTGTGACCACAGCGGCGGCACTAGAGGCAGGGGCAGTCAGCATGGATGAGGAACTACCTTGTCCTAGCAATATCACCGTCGCTGGACGCAAGATTCCCAACGATCATGACTTCGATCTAGGTAGCGTTCGACTGGAAGAAGCTTTCGCCCAATCATGTAACACAACCCAAGCGGTCATTTCGGATCGTTTGGGAGAAGATGATCTGCAACGGACTGCTTTAGAACTCGGAATTGGCTCCGACTTCGACGTACCAGGGATGACCACACTTACTGGTTCGGTGCCGCGGACACCGGCTGGACCTCCTCGTGTGGAGGCTTCTATTGGACAGGGCGAGGTTCTAGCTAGTCCATTTGGGATTGCGCTCATGCAATCGACTGTCGCTAACGGCGGCTTGCTTGTTCCTCCACAGCTCATTCAAGGCGAACAGACAGTAGTGAATAAACAGGCAGACCAGCATGTCAGCGATACAACTATTCAAAGCCTCCGGACGATGATGAAATCAACAATTGACCACGGTTCAGCTAGGTCGTTGAGTGATCTTAGTGCACTTGGCGGAAAGACTGGTACAGCAGAAATTGATGGCAAGCTTTCCAATGGCTGGTTCGCTGGAACGACAGGGGAATTGGCGATTGCGTCCCTTGTAATCGAAGGAGATTCTTCTCAGCCAGCTGTGGAAATGGCCGGGCGTTTCCTTCGCTCGCCGGATGTTCAGAAATTCTCTGGAATTCAATAAACTTGCGTCATAACCTCTAGCACGGGTTAAGTAAAGAAAAGTGTGTCTTTTCCGGGCGTGTTGCGGTTATTTGATCCAGCCTTTTTGGATGCCGAGGT
>NZ_JASPJI010000042.1:0-2063 GCF_030232285.1 Corynebacterium sp. MSK047
GCGTGTGTGTTGCTGGTGGGTGCCGGGGGCCTTTGTTTGTTTTGGGTCCTTTTGTGCTTGCGGGTGATGGATTGCGTGGCGGCGCCTTTGTTTGGGTGCTTTTCGCGTGGTTTTTTCATTTGTGGGAAAGATCATGGTTGTTCTCTTCTTTTTTGGCCTCGTCGGTTCGAAGGGGAGAACGTTTTATTTTTGGATAACGGCCAGGCCGCGCACTGTTTGTGGTGTGTGGTGGTTGTTTGTCTGTTTTTGTCAGGTTTTTGGGCCTTTCATTGTTTTTTGATTCTTCTGATTTGAAGGGTTTTTGATGGAGGGTTTGATCCTGGCTCAGGACGAACGCTGGCGGCGTGCTTAACACATGCAAGTCGAACGGTAAGGCTCCAGCTTGCTGGGGTACACGAGTGGCGAACGGGTGAGTAACACGTGGGTGACCTGCCCTGCACTTCGGGATAAGCCTGGGAAACTGGGTCTAATACCGGATAGGACCGCACCGTGAGGGTGTGGTGGAAAGTTTTTTCGGTGTGGGATGGGCCCGCGGCCTATCAGCTTGTTGGTGGGGTAATGGCCTACCAAGGCGGCGACGGGTAGCCGGCCTGAGAGGGTGGACGGCCACATTGGGACTGAGACACGGCCCAGACTCCTACGGGAGGCAGCAGTGGGGAATATTGCACAATGGGCGGAAGCCTGATGCAGCGACGCCGCGTGGGGGATGACGGCCTTCGGGTTGTAAACTCCTTTCACCATCGACGAAGGGTTTCTGACGGTAGATGGAGAAGAAGCACCGGCTAACTACGTGCCAGCAGCCGCGGTAATACGTAGGGTGCGAGCGTTGTCCGGAATTACTGGGCGTAAAGAGCTCGTAGGTGGTTTGTCGCGTCGTCTGTGAAATTCCGGGGCTTAACTCCGGGCGTGCAGGCGATACGGGCATAACTTGAGTACTGTAGGGGAGACTGGAATTCCTGGTGTAGCGGTGAAATGCGCAGATATCAGGAGGAACACCGGTGGCGAAGGCGGGTCTCTGGGCAGTAACTGACGCTGAGGAGCGAAAGCATGGGGAGCGAACAGGATTAGATACCCTGGTAGTCCATGCCGTAAACGGTGGGCGCTAGGTGTGGGTTTCCTTCCACGGGATCCGTGCCGTAGCTAACGCATTAAGCGCCCCGCCTGGGGAGTACGGCCGCAAGGCTAAAACTCAAAGGAATTGACGGGGGCCCGCACAAGCGGCGGAGCATGTGGATTAATTCGATGCAACGCGAAGAACCTTACCTGGGCTTGACATATACAGGATCGCGCCAGAGATGGTGTTTCCCTTGTGGCTTGTATACAGGTGGTGCATGGTTGTCGTCAGCTCGTGTCGTGAGATGTTGGGTTAAGTCCCGCAACGAGCGCAACCCTTGTCTTATGTTGCCAGCACGTTGTGGTGGGGACTCGTAAGAAACTGCCGGGGTTAACTCGGAGGAAGGTGGGGATGACGTCAAATCATCATGCCCCTTATGTCCAGGGCTTCACACATGCTACAATGGTCGGTACAGTGGGTTGCCAGTCCGTGAGGGCGAGCTAATCCCGCAAAGCCGGTCTCAGTTCGGATCGGGGTCTGCAACTCGACCCCGTGAAGTCGGAGTCGCTAGTAATCGCAGATCAGCAACGCTGCGGTGAATACGTTCCCGGGCCTTGTACACACCGCCCGTCACGTCATGAAAGTCGGTAACACCCGAAGCCAGTGGCCTAACACATTTTTTGTGGGGGAGCTGTCGAAGGTGGGATTGGCGATTGGGACGAAGTCGTAACAAGGTAGCCGTACCGGAAGGTGCGGCTGGATCACCTCCTTTCTAAGGAGATTATTTTTTCTTTGTGTCATGTGTCATCGTGTTGGTGGCGTGTGGCTATTTTTTGTTTTTTGGGTGGAACACCTACTGGTTAGATCACTGAAGTGGTGGTCTGCGCGTGCGTGTGATGATTTTAAGCGTTTGTGCTTTCCTTTGGTGTTGGTTGGTTGTTGGTGCGCTGTTGGGTGTCTGGGATGACACACTTGTTGTTGTTCCTGTTTACAGGTTGCTGCGTGCTGC
>NZ_JASPJI010000042.1:2163-3996 GCF_030232285.1 Corynebacterium sp. MSK047
TGTGTGGTGTGTGGGTGTTGTGTGAGAACTGGATAGTGGACGCGAGCATCTTGTTTTTCTGTAAGTTCGATTTTGTCAAGCAGTTTTTCTGTTTGTGATTGTTCTTAGTTATTTGTTTGTGTGTTGTGTTGTAAGGGCGCATGGTGGATGCCTTGGCATAGTAGGCCGATGAAGGACGTGAGAGGCTGCGATAGGCCTCGGGGAGCTGCCAACTGAGCGTTGATCCGAGGGTGTCCGAATGGGGAAACCTGGCCGTCGTTGTGGGCGGTCGCCGTTAGATGAATTCATAGTCTAATTGGTGGTTACGCGGGGAAGTGAAACATCTCAGTACCCGTAGGAGTAGAAAACAATTGTGATTCCGTTAGTAGTGGCGAACGAACGTGGATGAGGCTAAACCGCGTGCGTGTGATACCTGGCAGGGTTTGCGTGCGTGGGGTTGTGGGGATGCATTGTGCAGGGTCTGCTAGTCCTGCGTTGTGTTGTGTGGGTGTAGCGGAAGTGGATTGGAATGTCCTGCCGTAGACGGTGAGAGTCCGGTACGTGAAACATCCGTGCGTGCAATTGGTGTGTTGCCCGAGTAGCAGCGGGCTCGTGGAATCTGCTGTGAATCTGCCGGGACCACCCGGTAAGCCTAAATACCTGCTTATGACCGATAGCGGATTAGTACCGTGAGGGAATGGTGAAAAGTACCCCGGGAGGGGAGTGAAATAGTACCTGAAACCATGTGCTTACAATCCGTCAGAGCCCTTTTTTGTGGGGTGATGGCGTGCCTTTTGAAGAATGAGCCTGCGAGTCAGCGGCATGTCGCGAGGTTAACCCGTTTGGTGGGGTAGTCGTAGCGAAAGCGAATACTAACTAGTGTGTTGTCAGTGGCATGTCCTGGACCCGAAGCGGGGTGATCTACCCATGGCCAGTGTGAAGCAGAGGTAAGACTCTGTGGAGGCGCGAACCCACTTAGGTTGAAAACTGAGGGGATGAGTTGTGGGTAGGGGTGAAAGGCCAATCAAACTCCGTGATAGCTGGTTCTCCCCGAAATGCATTTAGGTGCAGCGTCGTGTGTTTCCTCCTGGAGGTAGAGCTACTGGTTGGTTTAGCGGGACTATCATCTTAGCGACATCAGCCAAACTCCGAATGCCGGTGAGGTCAGAGCACGGCAGTGAGACTGCGGGGGATAAGCTTCGTAGTCGAGAGGGAAACAGCCCAGATCGCCGGCTAAGGCCCCTAAGGGTGTGCTAAGTGGAAAAGGATGTGGGATCGCGAAGACAACCAGGAGGTTGGCTTAGAAGCAGCCATCCTTGAAAGAGTGCGTAATAGCTCACTGGTCGAGTGGTTCTGCGCCGACAATGTAGTGGGGCTCAAGTACACCGCCGAAGCCGCGGCAATCACCATTTTTTGGTGGTTGGGTAGGGGAGCGTCGCGTGACTGCTGTGAAGCGCTGGGGTAACCCTAGTGTGGAGTGTGCGCGAGTGAGAATGCAGGCATGAGTAGCGAATGAGGAGTGGAAAACTCCTCCGCCGAATGACTAAGGGTTCCTGGGCCAGGTTAATCCTCCCAGGGTGAGTCGGGACCTAAGGCGAGGCCGACAGGCGTAGTCGATGGATAACGGGTTGATATTCCCGTACCCGTGTGTCCGCGCCCATGGTGAATCAGGGATACTAACCCACCTGAACACGCGCCGTTTGCCAGCCTTTTAGGTTGGTTGGTGTGTGTGATGCTGGGGACCTGAACTGGTAGTAGCCAAGTGATGGGGTGACGCAGGAAGGTAGCCGTGCCACGTGATGGATATCGTGGTGTAAGCGTGTGGCCCGTGTTCTAGGTAAATCCGGAGCACAT
>NZ_JASPJI010000042.1:4096-5448 GCF_030232285.1 Corynebacterium sp. MSK047
GGGGAAGTTGGTGATCCTATGCTGCCGAGAAAAGCCTCTAGCGATGTGGATATACGGCCCGTACCCGAAACCGACACAGGTAGTCAGGTAGAGAATACTAAGGCGATCGGGAGAACTGTGGTTAAGGAACTCGGCAAAATGCCCCCGTAACTTCGGGAGAAGGGGGGCCATGACTGGTGACCGACGTGGTTGAGCTGGTTGTGGCCGCAGAGAATAGAGGGAAGCGACTGTTTACTAAAAACACAGGTCCGTGCGAAGACGGGTAAGTCGATGTATACGGACTGACGCCTGCCCGGTGCTGGAAGGTTAAGAGGACCTGTTAGACCCCTTTTGGGGTCGAAGCGGAGAATTTAAGCCCCAGTAAACGGCGGTGGTAACTATAACCATCCTAAGGTAGCGAAATTCCTTGTCGGGTAAGTTCCGACCTGCACGAATGGCGTAACGACTTCCCTGCTGTCTCAACCACAGACCCGGCGAAATTGCAGTACGAGTAAAGATGCTCGTTACGCGCGGCAGGACGAAAAGACCCCGGGACCTTCACTATAGCTTGGTATTGGTGTTCGGTTCGGTTTGTGTAGGATAGGTGGGAGACTGTGATGCCTCAACGCCAGTTGGGGTGGAGTCGTTGTTGAAATACCACTCTGATCGTATTGGACATCTCAACCTCGGCCCGTGATCCGGGTTAGGGACAGTGCCTGGTGGGTAGTTTAACTGGGGCGGTTGCCTCCCAAAGAGTAACGGAGGCGCCCAAAGGTTCCCTCAGCCTGGTTGGCAATCAGGTGTTGAGTGTAAGTGCACAAGGGAGCTTGACTGTGAGACTGACAGGTCGAGCAGGTAGGAAACTAGGGACTAGTGATCCGGCACCGGCTTGTGGAAGCGGTGTCGCTCAACGGATAAAAGGTACCCCGGGGATAACAGGCTGATCTTCCCCAAGAGTCCATATCGACGGGATGGTTTGGCACCTCGATGTCGGCTCGTCGCATCCTGGGGCTGGAGTAGGTCCCAAGGGTTGGGCTGTTCGCCCATTAAAGCGGCACGCGAGCTGGGTTTAGAACGTCGTGAGACAGTTCGGTCTCTATCCGCCGCGCGCGTAGAAACTTGAGGAAGGCTGTCCCTAGTACGAGAGGACCGGGATGGACGTACCTCTGGTGTGCCAGTTGTCCCGCCTGGGGCATGGCTGGTTGGCTACGTACGGAAGGGATAACCGCTGAAAGCATCTAAGCGGGAAGCCTGTTCCAAGATTAGGTTTCTTTTGAGGTCCCCTATAGATGATGGGGTTGATAGGCCGGATCTGGAAGCATCGTAAGGTGTGGAGGTGACCGGTACTAATAGACCAAACATTCAACACACAA
>NZ_JASPJI010000043.1:0-3713 GCF_030232285.1 Corynebacterium sp. MSK047
TGCATCCCAAACTCACCCTCTTCCCGGTAGCGGCCTGCCCATTTCCGGGCAGTGATCGGGGAGACCATGAACATCTTGGGGGCGTTTGCGGGAGGGGGCGGAATCCTACGCTAAGGCTTTGGCCAGCGATATTCTCCGGTGAGATTGATGTGTTCCCATCCGAGCGGCGAAACATGGGCCAAGAGATCGGGCGATAGCAGCTTTCCATCGCGTTTCTGGTTTGCAACGACCTCGCCGAGCTTCATGGTGTTCCAGAAGATGATGATGGCGGCGAGCAGATTCATGCCGGCGATGCGGTAATGCTGGCCTTCGGCGGAACGGTCGCGGATTTCACCGCGGCGGTGGAAGCTGATTGCCCGCTTCAGCGCATGATGAGCTTCGCCTTTGTTGAGCCCGATCTGGGCACGCCGTTGGAGTTCGGCATCCAGAATCCAGTCGATCATGAACAGGGTGCGCTCGACGCGACCGACTTCCCGCAGGGCTGTCGCGAGCTCGTTCTGCCGCGGATAGGAGGCGAGTTTCCGCAGAATCTGGCTTGGCGCGACGGTCCCGGCAGCAATGGTGGCGGCGATGCGCAGGATGTCGGGCCAATTGCGCTCGATCATGGCTTGGTTGACCTTTCCGCCGATCAACGCTCGCAGGTGCGCCGGGGCGGCCGACGGATTGAACGCGTAGAGCCGTTTGGATGGCAGGTCGCGGATGCGCGGAGCGAACCGGTAGCCGAGAATGGCACATGCGGCAAAGACGTGATCGGTGAAGCCGCCCGTGTCGGTGAACTGCTCGCGGATATGGCGTCCAGCATCGTTCATCAGCAGGCCATCGAGGATGTAAGGCGCTTCGCTTGCCGTTGCAGGAATCACCTGGGTTGCGAACGGCGCATATTGGTCGGAGACGTGGCTATAGGCTTTCAGGCCCGGGGTATTGCCATATTTCGCGTTGACCAGGTTCATGGCCTCACCTTGCTCTGTAGCGACGAAGAACTGTCCGTCGCTCGAAGCCGACGTGCCCATGCCCCAGAACCGGGCCATGGGTAACGCTGCCTGTGCCTCGACCACCATGGCCAGCGCCCGGTCATAGGCTTCGCCCTCGACATGCCACCGTCCAATGCGGATCAATTCCCAGAAGGTGTGGGTGTTTGTCGCATCCGCCATTTTGCGCAAGCCGAGGTTGATCCCTTCCGCCAAGATAACGTTCATTAGCCCGATCCGGTCAGCGCAGGGTGCTCCTGTGCGCAGATGGGTGAACGCTTCGGTGAAGCCGGTCGCCGCATCCACCTCCAGCAGGAGATCGGTGATGCGCGTGGGCGGAATCTGCTTGTAGAGATCGAGCACCAGATCTTCGGCGCCTGTCGGCGCGGCGGCTTCGAGTTTCTCGATATGCAGAACGCCGTTTTCAATCGACCCGCCCGGGATCGTGCCTGCGCGAGCGGCACGGCCAAGCTCGCGCAACCGCATGTCGAGGCGAGCTTGCCGGTCTGCCAGCCATTCCTCCGGCCGCAATGGCACAGCGAGACGACCGCCTTCCGCGATGGCTTGTGCCGGAACGAGTGCGTGTTTCAGATCGCCATAGCGCCGGGACCTAGTAAGCCAGACATCTCCGGAGCGGAACGCATCGCGCAGATGGAACAGCACCGCGATCTCCCATAGGCGAGCGTCGCCAGCCCTCTGGGCCCGAAGGTGGCGATGCCATTTCGAGCTGGGCCGCAAGAAGCTGGTCATCGCGGCATCGTTCAAACCGGTACGAAGGGCCGTCACCGCTTCCAGAAGCGGCAGTGCAACGGGCGCAGCTCGCAGATCGAGCAGGCGCAACATGCGTGGAGCGTATCGGCGGAAGCGGTGATAACCGTCGAGCACATGATTGAGCGGATCGTCGGCCATGGTGGCGGTCAGCCTGGTTGCCATTGCAACAAGGGTTTTTAAGCCGTCCCACCCTGACCCACTCGCGATGACATCGCCCAGCGGCTGGCCATCATCCTGTGCATCGACCAGGGCGCCCCCGATCTCGGCGAAGGATTTCAGGGTGTCACGCACCACCCCCGCTTCGTCTGCGACCTTTGCATGGCAAATACGCTCCGAAGCACGGTAGAGACGGCCGACGATCCGGTCGTGGGTTTCGACCACTGCGTCGGCCAACATCGCCTGCCATTCCGAGACGCAAACAGCCAAGATCGCAAGCCGCCTGTCCTCCGGGAGATCGCGCATGCCGTCGGCATAATACCGTTCACCCTGCCTGCGCAGACGAGTCACCCGATGGGCAGGAACGCCGGCAAGCAGATCCTCGGGGAGATCGACGCGTTGCAGATATTCGAGCCGGTCGAGCAGCCGGTTGGCCGACGAAGAGTTCGAGCCAGGCTCGAACTGGCGCAGCCACACAAAACGGGTCACCCGATCATCAGCCGTCTCCTCGAGCAATGCCAGCAACTGTTCTCGGATCGACATAGGCAGCCGACTGGCGATCCTCGTCTCGATGCGTCGCTCGGCATCGACGAGAGCCGCGGCACAAAGCCGCTCGATCGTGGATGTCGCGGGAAGGACAGTGCGGGTGCGTCGGCACTCGGCTACGAAGCGACGGGCGATATCCTCGTTCGACACCGCCATCTCGGCTTCTCGGAACAACCATTCCTTCAGCTCGCTCGCACCACGTCCGGAGAAGGTGCGGAAGCCGTAGAGCCCCCGTAACTCGGCAAGATGCTCGTGCCGTGTTTCCTCGCGGGCAGCATAGTCTACGAGATCGTCGGCACCCAGGCCAAGCTGCGCTCCGATAAATTCGATGACCTCTGCAGGGATCAGTTCGCCTGGAGCCAGCACCCGGCCGGGATAGCGCAGGACACACAATTGCAGGGCGAAGCCGAACCTGTTGTGAGCGCGCCGACGCAGCCTGATATGCCCAAAGTCTTCATCACTCAGCGTATAGTGCTTGAGCAAATCCGTCTGTGAAGTCGGCAAGCGCAACAGCGCGTCTTTCTGCCGATCGGTTAGAGTGACGCGACGCGGCATACATGTTCCTTTTTCAAAATCTGATAGCGTTCAAGACGCTTTGTTTATGAAGCTGGTTGAGATACATTTCCAGAGGTCAATGCAATCGTGGCCGAAGCGCCGCCTCAAACCAACGTTTGTGATACATGCTGATCGGATATGCCCGCGTCTCCAAAGCCGATGGCTCGCAGTCTCTCGACCTGCAGCACGACGCCTTGCGCGCCGCAGGTGTCGAACGGGACAATATCTATGATGATCTTGCTTCCGGCGGTCGTGATGATCGCCCTGGCTTGACTGCCTGCCTCAAGTCATTGCGTGACGGCGATGTGCTGGTGGTCTGGAAGCTCGATCGCCTCGGACGATCGCTTGCCCATCTGGTCAACACGGTGAAGGAGCTGTCAGACCGCAAGATCGGCCTGCGGGTTCTGACTGGAAAGGGCGCTCAGAGGCACTGTTGCAAAGTTAGCGATGAGGCAGCCTTTTGTCTTATTCAAAGGCCTTACATTTCAAAAACTCTGCTTACCAGGCGCATTTCGCCCAGGGGATCACCATAATAAAATGCTGAGGCCTGGCCTTTGCGTAGTGCACGCATCACCTCAATACCTTTGATGGTGGCGTAAGCCGTCTTCATGGATTTAAATCCCAGCGTGGCGTTGATTACCCGTTTCAGTTTGCCATGATCGCATTCAATCACGTTGTTCCGGTACTTAATCTGTCGGTGTTCAACGTCAGACGGGC
>NZ_JASPJI010000044.1:0-2583 GCF_030232285.1 Corynebacterium sp. MSK047
CCCTATATGTTGTGGTGACCCGCTGAACCCACCGTGGTCTTCTTCACCCCGCTACGCACTCCGAAACCGGAAGAGCCAATAAAGGGGATAATTCTCCAAAACAGTGTCCTTCCTAATTTTATTACGGGTTTTGCTCCCACAAACAGGACACAATATCCATTCGCATTTCATCATAATTAGTCTCTAATCCTTTCAAATCTCATTTTATATGACTTTTGCAAGCTGTTAAGCTAACTTGTGGAACATATGCCGAACCTTATCTATACGGCTATTCGGGCGGCGGGGTTGGCAAATAAATTTACCAATAGCTGGCTGGTATCCTTTTAACTCTGTCAAGCAGACTCCCTGCCCATTTGTGAAATAAGTTAAATCGTTCCTGTATTCTTGAATACATCTGGCAGGGATTTCTCCTTTCAGAATGACCTCGTCATTCTTTACCTGAGTACTTACAATATCTGCACAATACCTTGGGGCATCATGATACGCCCGTGAGAGATATTCCTGCGGTGCATAAATTTCAAAGTGGAGATATGGCTCTAATAGTTCTGTCCCTGCTTTTTTTAAAGCCTGCTCCAATACGATAGGGGAAAGCAGCCGAAAGTCTGCGGGGGTACTTACAGGACTATAATACAATCCATATTCAAAACAGATTTTACAGTCTGTCACTTTCCATCCATACAGCCCCTGCTCGCAGCCATAAAGAACCCCCTCCATAACCGCATTTTGGAACGATTGGTTTAAATATCCAAGTGAAACTCTGCTTTCATACTGCACTCCGCTTCCAATAGGGAGCGGCTCTATGGACAACCCGACAGAAGCCCAGAAAGGATTTGGCGGGACTTCTATGTGGATGGTATATTCTGCTTTTCTAAGCGGTCTTTCCATATATATAACAGTAGGCTCTTTTATTTCTGCCTCCACATGGTATTTTTCCTCAAGGATGGCACAAATGACTTCCATCTGCACATTCCCCAAAAAAGAAAGTATAATCTCATGCGTTGTAGTATCCACATAATATTTTAAAAGAGGGTCGCCATCTGAAATTTCTGTAAGTGCCCCAAGCAATATTTCCCGCTGTTCAGATTTCTTTACTGCAATCGTTGTTTGGAGCATAGGGAGAGGATTTTCAATAAATTTTCTCTGCGGCAACAGCATTTCGTTCCCCAAAATACTGTTTAGCTGCAAAACATCATTTGGTAAAATTACAATATCACCAGAGCAGGCTGTATCGGATGAATATAATTCACCGTTTGTCGGAACACACATCTCTGTGATTTTTATTTTCTCTTTTTCAGATATTTTAATAACATCCCTCAAATGCAATGTTCCGCTATATATACGCACATAAACAAAACGCCGCCTTTTCTCTGAATATTCAATCTTAAAAACCTGCCCGCATAGTTCAGATTGACCTTCAGGCGTTGATGAATAAAACTTACTGGCAATCACTTCTATAAGCTGCCGAATCCCCAGATTGTTTTTAGCACTTCCGTGATAAACGGGAAATAACGTTCCGTTTTGGAATCTCCTGTTTTCTTCCTGTTCCAGTTCTGACATTTTAAACGGTTTCCCTGACATATATTTCTCTAATAGTTCATCGTTTCCCATAATTACCGCATCCCACTGTTCCATATCGTCATTGTCCGTTACATTTATATGGGGATGCTGCCCAACCTTTTGCTTCACTATAATTTCCGAAGAAAGCTTTGCTTTCATTTCTTGATATACCATTGGCAAATCAATCCCCTCTTGGTCAATTTTATTGATGAAAAAAATTGTCGGAATCTTCATTGTCTGTAGTGCATGAAACAGTATACGGGTCTGTGCCTGTATGCCATCCTTTGCAGAAACTAATAATACTGCTCCGTCTAATACGGATAAAGAACGGTATACTTCCGCCAAAAAATCCATATGGCCTGGCGTATCTATAATGTTGACTTTTACATCCTCCCACTGAAAAGATGTCACTGCTGTCTGGATAGTGATTCCCCTTTGACGCTCCAAATTCATTGTATCTGTCCTTGTTGTGCCTTTATCTACGCTCCCTGGTTCTGCAATTGCACCACTGGTATACAATAAACTCTCCGTTAATGTTGTCTTTCCTGCGTCAACGTGAGCCAGAATGCCTAAGTTAATTATTTTCATGTGATTTTCCTCCTATCAACACCCAAAAAAGGGCATAAAAATACCCAGTGATAAATACTCCTATCACTGGGTAAATAACTCCAATAGCCCCAAAACACTTATATGTTTTCGGGCATATAAAATTACATGATAAAAGTATTCTTAAACTGGGTACAAAAAACTAAGCCCCATATTAAAAGTGAAACGGGACTGCTACTTTTTGTTCCCACTATCAAATTGACAGTTTATTTAAGAATACCTTGCCGCATATTTATTAACTCCTTGTATAATACTGAATCTAATTATATTCCTTAACCCTTTATTTGTCAAGCTGACAAACTAAAGCAGAAAAAGCGGCAGGATTTCCCCCTGCCACTAATCAGGCTCTTCCGGTTTCGGAGTGCGTAGCGGGGTGAAGAAGACCACGGTGGGTTCAGCGGGTCACCACAACATATAGGG